>JAULXU010000031.1:0-2156 GCA_032118285.1 Ilumatobacteraceae bacterium | reverse complement strand
GATCGTCGAGAATGACTACGCCCAGGGCGAGGACCTCATCATGTCGTCGGCTGACGGGCTGTCGCTCGGGGTCACGTCGGTCTCCCGCGTGTCCATCACAGGTTTCGGGAAGCCCTCCGACCTGTACGCGGCACTGCGCCGCAGAAAGGTCGACCTGGGCGCGACGTACCGCCTTCGCACCACATGGGACCTGCCCAACCCGGACGGAACACTCGGGATTGCAACGACAAAATTGTTGCTGGGGGAGTTCGCGTTCAGGCCCAGCGGGTCGTCGGCAATCAACGTGGAGGATTCCTGGCGTGCATCCAACATCAACTGGTTCCGCCGTTACTCGGCTGTCCCGCTGCGCAACAACTGCCACAAGAAGGTCGTCGACGCGATCGAGGGGGCCTTGCGCGACGTCGCCAAGGCGGGCCTCGCGGGAAAGATCGACGTGGCGAACTCGAACAGGTACGGCGGCTGCTTCGTCGGCCGGTACAACCGCCTCGCGGGGATGTTCGGCGCACCGTCACGTCATGCCTTCGGCATGGCGATCGACATGAACACCGTCGAGAACGCGCAGTGGAAGACGCCGGTGATGGACTGCGATGTGGTCCGCATCTTCCGCAGGTGGGGCTTCGCCTGGGGCGGCAACTTCTGGCCGGCTGACGGCATGCACTTCGAATGGGTGGGCGAGCGGCGCGACCAGATCGGATTCCCCTCCCGGTACTGCCCGAACAAGGTGCCGGTGCCCACCACCACAGTCCCCGTGCCGACCGAATCGACCACGACCAGCACGTCAACGACGAGCACATCGACCACCGTCCCGTCGGTGACCACGACCACCGTCCCGTCCGCAACCACGACCTCACCGACCACGGTTCCGCCGGTCTCCGGCACGACCAGCACGTTGCTGCCGCCGTCCACCTGAGGTTCACGTCGCCGCGGCGGACCTGCTGGATAGCCTGACCGCGTGGCGCATCGACTCGTGATCATCGGCGGCGGACCGGGAGGAAACGCGGCAGCCACGTGGGCCGCGCGTCTCGGGGCCGACGTCACCATGATCGAGCGCGAGATCGTGGGTGGTGCGGCGCACCTTCTCGACTGCATCCCCTCGAAGGCCATGATCGCCACCGGCGGCGCCATGAGCGCCACCAAGCGGTTCGCCGGCATGGGCATCGAGCAGCACGACGTCGAGATCGATGTTGACTCGTTGTCGGACCGCATTGGGGGAATCGTCTCGCGGATGCAGCAGAACACCACACAGCTGCTGCAGAGCCAGGGCGTGCGGATCGTCATGGGCGAGGCATCGTTCACCGGGCCGAACGAGGTGGTGGTGCGATCCTCCACGGGGGAGTCGCGCATCCAGGGTGATTCATTCGTGATTGCAACCGGTTCGCGCCCGAGAATCCCTGCGTGGGTCACACCCGATGGCGAGCGCATCCTCACCACACGTGACTGCTACCCGCCCAAGGTCTTCCCGCGCAGCATCGTGGTGGTCGGCTCGGGTGTGACCGGTGTGGAGTTCGTCCACATGTTCTCGTCGTTCGGGGCCGAGGTCACGCTGGTGGTCAGCCGCCAGCAGGTCCTGCCCGGCAAGGACGCAGAAGCAGCCGCCGCGCTCGAGGACCGTTTCCTCGACCGCGGAGTGAAGCTGCTGAAGGGTGCGCGGGCCCAGTCCATCGTGCGTGAGGGTGACGAGGTCGTGGTGTCGTGCGACGACGGCCGCCAGGTCCGTGCCACCCATGCGGTGCTCGCCATCGGTTCGGAGCCGAATGTCGAGGGCCTCGGCCTCGAGGCTGCAGGCGTGGAACTCGACAGCCGCGGGTTCGTGGGCATCGACGAGCATTGCCGCACCAACGTGGCGCACATCTACGCCGCGGGCGACGTCAGCGGGAAGCTCCCGCTCTCGTCGGTGGCGTCCATGCAGGGCCGCAAGATCGCCGAGCACGTGCTGGGTCAGTCACGCTCGGGGATGCGTGTGCTCGACTACGACAAGGCAGCATCCGCGATCTTCACCCAGCCCGAGATCGCCGACGTGGGGCTCGCAGAGGCCGAGGCGTTCTCGTCCGGCCGCAAGATCCGGGTCACGAAGGTGCCGTTCTCGAGCACCGCGAAGGCCCTGATCCACAACGACCCGCACGGGTTCGTGAAGCTGATCTCCGACCCGAACACCG
>JAULXU010000030.1:0-4083 GCA_032118285.1 Ilumatobacteraceae bacterium | reverse complement strand
TGGACCTCGTCGAGGGAATGCGCTTCGACAAGGGCTACATCTCGCCCTACTTCGCCACCGACATGGACCGCATGGAGGCCTCGCTCGACGACGCCTACATCCTCTTCGTGTCGTCGAAGATCACGAACGTGCGCGACCTGCTGCCCGTCCTCGAGAAGGTCATGCAGAGCGGACGTGCGCTCGTCATCATCGCCGAGGACGTCGAGGGCGAGGCCCTCGCCACTCTCGTGGTCAACAAGATCCGCGGCACGTTCAAGAGCGTGGCCGTGAAGGCTCCCGGCTTCGGCGACCGCCGCAAGGCGATGCTGCAGGACATGGCCATCCTCACCGGCGGCCAGGTCATCAGCGAGGAGGTCGGCCTCAAGCTCGAGAACGTCACCCTCGACCTGCTCGGTCGCGCCAAGCGCGTCATCATCACCAAGGACGAGACGACCATCGTCGAGGGTGCCGGCGCCGAGGACGACATCAAGGGCCGCATCAACCAGATCAAGACCGAGATCGACAACACCGACTCCGACTACGACCGCGAGAAGCTCCAGGAGCGCCTCGCCAAGCTGTCGGGCGGCGTGGCCGTTCTCAAGGTCGGCGCGGCCACCGAGGTCGAGCTGAAGGAGAAGAAGCACCGCATCGAGGACGCCGTGAGCACCACGAAGGCGGCCATCGAGGAGGGCGTCGTCCCCGGAGGCGGAGTGGCTCTGCTGCGTGCCCAGGCCGCGGTCGAGAAGGCCGCCGAGGCCCTCACCGGTGACGAGGCGACGGGTGCCCGCCTGGTGGCCCGCTCGCTCGAGGGGCCGCTCAAGCAGATCGCCGAGAACGCCGGCCTCGAGGGCGGCGTCGTCGTCGAGAAGGTGAAGAGCCTCAAGGGTTCGCACGGCCTCAACGCCGCCACCGGCGAGTACGAGGACCTCGTGAAGCTCGGCGTCATCGACGCCGCGAAGGTGACCCGCTCGGCGCTGCAGAACGCGGCGTCCATCGCGGCCCTCTTCCTCACCACCGAGGCCGTCATCGCCGACAAGCCCGAGGAGGCCTCTGCCCACGCCCACGGCGGCGGCATGGACGACTTCTGATCGGCGACTCGTCGCCGAACCGACACGAAAATCCGACGATGCCGCGCCCGGTCGCTCTCGTGAGTGCGACCGAGGCGCGGTTTCTCGATTCCGACCTCGTTCTCCTCGTGAGGGCGCTCGGCGACCGGGGCGTCATCGCCGAGGTCGTCGACTGGGACGCGGATCTCGACTGGTCCTGCTACTCGGTCGCCGTTCTGCGCTCCACGTGGGACTACCACCGGCGCCTTCCCGAATTCCTCGCATGGATCGACCGGGTGTCGGCCGTCACTTCGTTGCACAACCCCGCCGAGATCGTGCGCTGGAACGTGGACAAGCGGTACCTCGCCGAACTCACCGCAGCCGGCATCCCCATCATCCCCACGCGGTGGGTGGCCGACGAGGACGACCTCGCCGGGCTCGACGGCGACGCCCTCTCCGGTGACGTCGTGGTGAAGCCGACGGTGAGCGCCGGAGCGAACGACACACTGCGCCACCGCGGCGACGCCGACGCGGCCACGGCCCACGTCCGCTCCCTTCTCGCGGCCGGCAAGGCGGTCATGGTGCAGCCCTATCAGCGCTTCATCGACGAGCGCGGCGAGACGGGGATGCTGTATTTCGACGGCGAGTTCAGCCACGCCTTCCGCAAGTCGGCGATCCTCGCCGGCGACGAACACGATGCGAACGGGCTCTACGTCGAGGAAAAGATCGGCCCGCGCATGGCCAGCCCCGAGGAACGCGAACTGGCCGACACCGTGATGTCCTTCGTCGTGTCCAGGTTCGGCGTGGCGCCCCTGTATGCACGGGTCGACGTGGTGCGCGGATCGGCCGGTGTTCCGGTGCTGATGGAGCTCGAACTCGTCGAGCCCTCTCTGTTCCTCCACGTGGCCGATCAATCGGCAGAACGCGCCGCGGCCGCCATCGCGGCCCGCCGATAGCCTCGGTTCCCATGAGCGAACCCATGTCCCCCTCGACCGGTCTCGGTGTCGTCCACCTCTTCTGCAAGCCGACGGTCTCCTTCGACGGGAAGCATCTCGTGAAGGCGGTCCGCGAGGCCGAGGGCAGGGGAGTGCAGGTGGTCACCGTGGCCATGCTCGGGCACAAGGCCGATTTCGCCGTCATGGGCCTGGCCTCCGACATGCGCGAGTTGAAGGCCCTCCAGACCGGGGTGCAGCGCGCGGGGGTCGACATCGTCGACAGCTACGTGTCGCTCACCGAGGTGTCCGAGTACGCCCAGGGCGTGCCCCAGGAGATGTTGAACGCGCGCCTCTACCCCGAGGTGCCGCCCGCGGGCAAGAACGCCTGGTGCTTCTATCCCATGTCGAAGCGCCGCGACGAGGGCCAGAACTGGTTCACCCTCGAGTTCGACAAGCGCAAGGAACTCATGTCCGAGCACGGAAAGAGCGGCAGGGCGTTCGCCGGACGCGTCGTGCAGGTGGTCACCGGGTCCGCGGGACTCGACGACTTCGAGTGGGGCGTCACGCTCTTCGCAGTTCATCCCGACGACCTCAAGGAGGTCGTGTACACGATGCGCTACGACGAGGCGTCCGCCGTCTACGCCGAGTTCGGCGCGTTCTACACCGGCATGGTGACGCCCGTCGACGAACTCGTCTGCCAGGTCTGACCCGCCCCTTCCGGTGGACCAGCTCGGCGCGTTCTTCATCGCGCTCGCCGTCATCTTCGTCGCCGAGATCGGCGACAAGAGCCAGCTCATGGCACTCGCCTTCGCGAGCCGGTTTCCGCCGCGCGTCGTGTTGGCGGCGGTGTCCGTGGCGGCGTTCGCACTGCATCTCCTCAGCGTGTCCGTGGGGGCGGTGCTCGGCACGGCACTTCCCACCCGGGCCATCTCCATCGCTGCCGCCGTCGCCTTCTTCGGCTTCGCCCTGTGGTCCCTGCGTCCGGAGGATGGCGGGCAGGGTGACGACACCGAGGTGCCCGCGTCGGCCGGCCGGTCGGTGTTCCTCACGGTGACGGGGACGTTCCTGCTCGCTGAGCTCGGTGACAAGACGATGCTCGCCTCGGTCGCCCTCGCCGGAAGCAACGGCTTTCTCGGCACCTGGCTCGGGGCGTCGGTGGCGATGATCGCTGCCGACGGCCTCGCCATCGCGGCCGGTCATCGCATCGGCGTCCGTCTGTCGCGGCGCACCGTGGCGCGCATCTCGGCGGCGATGTTCGCCGTCTTCGGGGTGCTGCTCCTCGTCGACGCTCTGCGCTGACGCGGTGAGCCCGACACACGGGAAGTGCTGTCCGGGGCAACGATGATCGTCGGGGTGACGCGCCGGCTGTTCAGGCGTTGGCCGGAACCTCGCGGAACGGCACGGTGCGGTCGGTCTCAGGTTCGCGGGGTAGCCCCAGGATGCGCTCGCCGATGATGTTCAACTGGATCTGGTCGGTGCCGCCACCGATGGAGAAGAAGTAGGCGTTGAGGTGCGAGTAGTTCAGGTCGCGCGATCGCGGGTGGTCGTCGCCATCCAGCATCGCCTCGGCACCGAGAATGACGCCACTGAGGTGTCCGGCGAAATGAAGGATGCGCGCCATGGCCAACTTGCCGAGCGAGGCGAGCGGCGAGGCCCGACCTTCTTCGGCGGCCGCGGCCGCCCGACGCGCGTTCCATTCGTTCACCGAGCGCATCTCGTGCAGGCGCACCAACTGCTGGCGCATCGCGGGGTCGGTGTTCCTGCCGTGCGACCGGGCCAGTGCGACGAGTGACGTGTCGGGAGAGGGGATCGACCCGTGGGCCTGCGCGGTAGCTCCGGCCGTGCGCGAGGACGGCCCGCGCCGGCCCCCGCCCATGGCGATGCGCTCGTAGGCGAGCGCGGTCTGCAGCACGCCCCATCCGGCGTTCAGGTCTCCGAGGCGGTTCTCCTCGGGGACGCGGGCGCCGGTGAGGAACACCTCGTTGAAGCGCGAATCGCCCGTCGCCTGACGGAGGGGGCGCACCTCGACCCCGGGCTGGCGCATGGGGAGGAAGAAGAAGGAGATGCCGCGGTGCTTGGGTTGGTCCCAGTCGGTGCGGGCGATGAGCATGCCGTAGTCGGCA
>JAULXU010000029.1:0-4728 GCA_032118285.1 Ilumatobacteraceae bacterium | reverse complement strand
CGGCACCGACTTCGGATGGAGTGCCTGGGAGGGATCGCGGCGCTTCAACGACGACGTCCCGGCAGGTCGGCCCCTGTTCCCGGTGCACGAGTACCCCCACGACCAGGGGCGTTGCTCGATCATCGGCGGTGCACTCGGCAACGAACGCGCGACACCGGGCAGGGCCGGCTGGTTCTTCTTCTCCGACTACTGCTCGGGGCGCGTCGAGGCCCTGCTCGTCGACGACCGGGGGAACATCGTCGAGACCGTCGCGGAGAACCTCGTCTCGCCGGTGGCCGTGCGCTCCACCTCGGACGCGCTGTGGGTCGTCACCCAGGACGGGACAGTGCGTCGGATCGTCGCCGGCTGAGCGTCAGCGCCGCGTGCCCATGAACATGCCGCGGAGCGCCTGGTAGTTCTCCACGGTGTGCCCCGCACCGAGCACGACCGCCTCGAGGGGCTGGGGCGACATGCGCACCGGAACGTCGGTCTCGCGTTCGATGCGCTGGGCGAGCCCCCGCAGCATGCCGCCACCGCCGACCAGGTACATGCCACGGGACAGGAAGTCCTGCGCGAGTTCCGGCGGCGCCTTGAACAGGCACCTCTTCACCGACTGCACGATCGCCGCGACGGGCTCGTCGATGGCGAAGCGCACCTCCTCCGAGGTGAGCCTGATGGTCTTGGGCAGGCCCGACACCAGGTCGCGACCGCGGATGTCGGCGCTGCGGTCCTCGGGTCCGGGTTCGGCCGAACCGATCTGGATCTTGATCTCCTCCGCCGTGCGCTCCCCGATCGCCACGCCGTGCTCGCGGCGCACGTAGCTCTGGATGGCGGCATCGATGTCGAAGCTGCCCACGCGCACGGCCTCGAGCGCCACCACGCCACCGAGGCTGATGACCGCGGTCTCGCTGGTGCCGCCCCCGATGTCGATGACCATGTTGCCGACGGGCTCGTCGATGGGGAGATTGGCGCCGATGGCCGCGGCCATGGGCTGCTCGATGAGATGCGCGTCCGATGCGCCGGCCCGCCGGGTGGCGTCCGTGACGGCGCGCCGCTCCACCTCGGTGATCGCCGATGGCACGCAAATGACCACCTTCGGGCGGGAGAAACGGGACACTCCCACGCGCTGCAGGAGGAGCCTGATCATGCGCTCGGTGATGTCGAAGTCGGTGATGGCGCCGCCGCGCAGCGGACGCACGGCGACGATGTAGCTGGGCGTGCGTCCGATCATGTCCCAGGCGTCGTGACCGGTGGCGAGCACCTCGCCGCTCTGACGGTTCACGGCGATGACGGAGGGCTCGTTGAGCACGATGCCCTTGCCCTTCATGTAGACGAGGGTGTTCGCCGTCCCGAGGTCGATCGCGAGGTCACGCGCCATTGGTGGTCTCCCCGTGCGAGTGACCCGGCGTCATCGGTGCCGCCCGTCGTTGTCCGGCGTGCGGATGCTGATCGAGCTGCGCCGCGCCTCGGGCGAGAGCGCGTCGATGTGGCGACGGAAGTTCGTGATGCCGGCGTCGAGTCCGGTCTTGCGGTTGTCGAGCCACACGAGGACGAGGAGGGTCGTCCCGCATGCGAGGGAAAGAAATGCGAATGCGGCCGTGACGAGGGACAGGGCGATCACGACGCACCCCCCACGAGGCTCGGATCGACGATGTCGCGCGCGCCGGTGCCCCACCGCGCGCCGCCCGCCCAGTGCTCCTTTTTCCACACCGGCGCGGATGACTTGACGGCATCCATGATCCAGCGCGCGGCGTCGAACGCACCGGCCCGGTGCGGCGCCGACACGGCCACCACCACGGCGGCCTCCGACAGGGCGAGGGTGCCGGTGCGGTGGAGGATGGCGATGCGTCCGGTTGCCGGGTACCGCCGACGGGCCTCCTCCGCGACACGGGTGAACGCCTCGATTGCGGGTCCTTCCCAGGCCTCGTACTCGAGTGCCGCCACGTCGTCGCGACCCTCGGCATGGTCACGCACGGTCCCGGTGAACACCACGACGGCCCCGCAGTCGGGCCGCACGGCCCATTCATGGATCTCGGCGACGGGGAGCGGATCGGGGGTCACCCCGAACCGGTCGTTACCCGTTGCAGTCGCCGTCATGGGGACAGCGTACTCGTGATCTCTTCCCCGCCCGCGGTGGTCGGCCGCGCGGGCAGCGGAGGCGACGGCGCCCGTCGCCGGGCGACCACTAGCCTTCGACACCTGTGAGGGACGACGACTTCGACGAGAGCGCACCACCTCCGCCCCACGAACGCTCGTGGCGCCATCCCGCCGAACTCGCCGCACAGGAACGCGACGACATCGCCAGGTTCCACCCCACTCCCCGTCTCAGCCGGCGCGCATCCGTGGTGACTGCGGCAGCCAGCATCGTCGTGTCCGCAGCCGTGCTGTCGGTGGTGCTACCCGGCGGTCCGAACGCCGTGGCGCCCGCGGTCGACGGTGGCGGGCCGCGAACGCCGACGACGACGGTGGCGAAGGGCTCCGTTCCCGATCGTCCAGCACCCGCCGCCGAACTCATCGGTTCCCTCGACGGCAGTCAGGGAGAAGCATCGATCATGTCGCTCGGCGGTGAGTGGTTCCTCGCGGGCATCGACGACGTCGGACGGGTCGAGGGCGCGGTGTCGGTGCGATCCGCGGCGGAGGTCCCCACCGATGCCGTGGTTCTCCACCGCTACGAGGCGGCCGGAATCGTCCTGTTGCGCGCGGTGAGCGCGGGCGCACTCTCCGCTCCGGCACTCGAAGGCATCACGGGGCTGCGTCTCGTTCCTTCGTCGCGCTTCACCGATCGTCGATGGTTGGCGAGCCTGTCGATCGTCGACCACAGGGGCACACAATCGTTCGTGGTGCTCGACTCCCGCGTGACGGAACACGCCGTCGGCGACGTTCCGGTCGTCACGGATCGACCCGTGCGCGGCGTGGCCGCGCTCGTCGACGCGGAAGGACGGATCGTGGGCGCAGCCGTGCACTGCTCCAACGTCACCTGGCTCCTGTCGATGGAGCGAATCATTGCCGTCTCCCGTCAATGGGGTGCCGAGCGGGGAACGGACCCGACCGGACGCCCTTAGCATCGGACCCATGGGCACCGACGACGAAGGCACGCCGAATCCCTTCGACGGGATCCCCTTCCTTGCCGACATGGCCAGGGCCATGTCGGGGCAGGGTCCCCTCAACTGGGATCTCGCCGTGCAGTTCTCCACTCTCGGTGCCGCTGGGGAGACGCCCGATCCCGAGCCTGATCCATCCGTACGGTTGGCCTGGGAATCCCTCGCAGACGTCGCGGCGATGCGCGTCGACGAGACGTCGGGACTCGTCGTCCCCTCCCGGCCCGAGGTGGTGACGGTGTCGCGCGCGCGCTGGGCCCAGCGCACCCTCACCGACATGCGGCCCCTCTTCACTGCGATGGCCGCCTCCATCGCCGCTCGCCCCCCCACCGACGACGGCGACGGGGACGACCCGATGACGTCGATGTTCTCGGCTCTCTCCAAGATGATGGCTCCCGCCCTGACCGGCATGTCGATCGGGTCGATGGTCGGCTCCCTGGCCCGCCATGCGCTCGGACAATACGAACTGCCCGTACCCCGGCCCGGCACTCGGGACCTGCTCGTCGTGTCGTCGTCGGTCGACGCCTTCGCCCTCGAGTGGGATATCGCCGTCGACGACCTTCGCATGTGGGTGCTCGTCCACGAGCTCTCGTCCCACGCGGTCCTGTCGGCACCGGCTCTCTCGGTCGGCCTCGTCGCCCTCCTCACCGAACACGTCTCGGCTTTCTCCCCCGATCCGGCCGCCATCCTCGACCGGATCGGCGAGGTGGACCCGGGATCCCCCGACGCGCTCGCGGGACTGCAGTCGCTCTTCTCCGACCCGATGGTGCTCATGGGGGCACTGCGCTCTCCCGCACAGGAGCGCATCGCCCCTCGCCTGGATGCCGCGGTGTCGGCCGTGTCGGGCTACATCGATCATCTCGTCGATGAGGCGGCCAGACGTGCGCTCGGAAACCCGGGGAAGATCGCCGAGGCGGCCAGGCGACGGCGGGCCGAGTGGGGCGACGACGCCCGTCTCATCGAGAACATGCTCGGTGTGTCCTCGACGCGGGAGAGCCAGCGCCGTGGACGCGAATTCATCGCCGGTGTCGTCGAACGCGGCGGTGCACCCCACCTGCCCCTGATCGCGAACGATCCGGCCGGGCTTCCGACTCCCGCCGAGATCTCGGCGCCCGGACTGTGGCTGGCGCGTCTCGGCGTGGCGGACTGACGGCCGACACCCGACCGGCGCGTGCGAACGCGACCGCGCCGAGCACTCCGGCGAGACCCGCGAGGGCGAATCCGACCTGCCCGCTCGGGCTGACGAGCACGGGAACGACGCCGCCGAGCACCCATGCCATCTGGTTCTGGGTCTCGAACCGCGAGAACGCACGACCCCGGTTCGCGTCCGGGGCACCGCTCTGCACCGTCGACTCGAACGCCAGTCGGCCGATCGTGGCGGCGGCATTCACGGTGGCGGCCAACAGGATCCCACCCACCACGCGGTCCCACACGGCGGCCGCCGCGCCGGCGGCGCCGACCGCCACGAGTGCGGCGAGGAGCATCGTCTCCACCGGAACCCGTCGGCGGATGCGGGGACCGGCAACGTTGGCCCCGAGGATCGCCATGCTCGACAGTCCCACCGCGAGCCCGAACCAGGCCGTGCCCGCTATCTCGCTGCGCAACCAGAAGGCGAGATGAAAGAACATGAACCCCACGGTTCCTCTCAGCA
>JAULXU010000028.1:0-1998 GCA_032118285.1 Ilumatobacteraceae bacterium | reverse complement strand
CCCTCAACATCGAGATGTGCGACCTCGAGACCCTCGTCGGGCGCGCCGACTTCATCACCATCCACCTCCCGAAGAACAAGGAGACGGTGAACCTCTTCGATGCGGCGATGCTCGCCAGGGCCAAGCCAGAGCTGCGCATCGTCAACGTCGCCCGCGGTGGCATCATCAACGAGGACGATCTCGCCGCGGCGGTGGGCAACGGCACCATCGCCGGCGCCGCCCTCGATGTCTTCGACAAGGAGCCCGTCACCGAGTCATCCCTGTTCGGTGTGCCGGGAATCGTGGTCACGCCGCACCTCGGGGCGAGCACGCGCGAGGCCCAGGACCGCGCCGGGGACGACATCGCCGACCAGATCATCCTCGCGCTGGCGGGGGATTTCGTCCCTTACGCCGTCAACGTCTCGGCCGCGGACGCGAACGAGACGCTCAAGCCGTTCCTGCCGCTCGCCGAGCGTCTCGGTCGTCTCTTCTCCTCGGCCGCGGGCGACACCGACGAGCTCGAGGTGGTGGCCTCCGGCGAGATCGCCGGATACGACACCCGCATCCTCGTGCTCAGCGCCATGAAGGGCTTCTTCGGGGCCCGTTCGTCCGACCAGGTCACCTATGTGAACGCGCCCCAACTCGCGGCCGCGGCCGGAGTGACGGTGAAGGAGACGAAGACATCGAGCGACGCCGGTCATGCCGACTGGGTGAACCTGCTCACGCTGCGCGCGGGTCGCCATTGCATCGCCGCCACCCTCGTGGGTCCGCGGCGTCGCGCGCGAATCGTGCTGGTGGACGACCACATCACCGACGTTCCCCCGGCCGACCACATGATCGTGGTGCGCAACGACGACCGTCCGGGCGTCATCGGCTCGGTGGGGACGCTCCTCGGCCGCCATGACGTCAACATCGCCGACATGGATGTGGGGCAGGCCATCGAGCCGGGCACCGCGCTCATGGTCATCGTGCCCACCGCCGACGTGTCCGAAACCGTCCTCGACGAGCTGCGCGCCCTGCCCGGCATCATCGAGGTCACCTCGTTGCGGGGCTGATCGGTCGCCGGGGTCATCTCCCGCGCCGGGAGCACTTCAGCGTGCGGCGTTGAGTGCGTCGCGGGTCTCCCGGGCGACGCGGGCGGCTTCGGCCACGGGGTCGACGGCCGAGGCGTAGAGAATCGCGCGCGAGGAGTTGACGACGAGTCCTGTGCCGATGGAGTTTCGTCCGTTGCGGACCACCTCGGCAGGGTCGCCGCCCTGAGCCCCGACGCCCGGAACCAGGAAGGTCATGTCGCCGGTGAGGGCGCGCACGCGGGCCAGTTCGGCCGGCCATGTTGCGCCCACGACAAGGGAGACGTCGCCCATTCTCGACCAGGTTTCGCACGCCGTACGGGCCACGTGCTCGAAGAGGGCCATGCCATCCACCGAACGCGACTGCAGCTCGGCGGAACCGGGGTTCGAGGTGCGGCACAGCACGATTGCGGCGCCGGCGGGGTGGGAAAGGAAGGGTTCAATCGTGTCGGTGCCCATCCACGGATTCACCGTCACCGCGTGAGCGCCGTAGCGGTCGAAGGCCTCGCGCGCGTACATGCGGGCGGTGTCGCCGATGTCCCCGCGCTTCGCGTCGAGGATGACCGGGATGTCGGGATGCCGTTCGCGGATGCCGTGGCACAGCCGTTCGAGTTCCGCCTCGGCGCCGGAGGCGGCGAAGTAGGCGACCTGGGGTTTGAAGGCGCACGCGAACTCGGCGGTCGCCGAGATCATTTCCTCGCAGAACCGGAGGATGGCCTCCCGGCCCGAACCGAAGGCGGCGGGAATCCGGTCGGGGTCGGGGTCGAGTCCCACGCACAGCAGCGAGCCGGATGCCTCCCAGCGCCGGCGGAGCAGCTCGGAGAAACCCACGCCCGGGGTCAGTCCTCGACCGTGATGGCGCCGGTGGGGCACAGGTCGGCGGCCTGCACGGCCTGTTCGCGCATCTCCTCCGGCGGATTCTCGTCGAGGACGTAGAGGTATCCGTCGG
>JAULXU010000027.1:0-2455 GCA_032118285.1 Ilumatobacteraceae bacterium | reverse complement strand
TAGAGGTGCGCCGGGTGCTCCCAGGTGAATCCGATGCCGCCGTGGATCTGGATGTTCTCCGCCGCAGCATGGAAGTAGGCCTCGCTGCAGTACGCCTTTGCCAGCGATGCGACCGAAGGGAGCTCGTCGCTCTTCTCGGCGGCGCACCACATGCCGTAGTAGGCGGCCGACTTGGCGGACTCGACCTCGAGCAGCATGTCGGCGCACTTGTGCTTGATGGCCTGGAACGAGCCGATCGGGCGACCGAACTGGATGCGGTCCTTGGCGTACTGAACGGCCATCTCGAGCACCTTCTGGGCTCCGCCGACCTGCTCGGCGGCGAGCGCCACCGCGGCGAGATCGTTCACCGAGGCGAGGATCCGGCCGCCGTCGCCCTCGTTGCCGATCAGCGTCGCGGCGACGTCGGCGAACTCGAGCTTGGCCTGCTTGCGGGTCTGGTCCATCGTGGACAGCGCGGTGCGGGTGAGACCGGCGGCGTCACCCTTGACGGCGAAGAGGCTCACGCCCTTGCCCGTGCGAGCAGCGACGATGATGAGTCCCGCGGTGTGACCATCGAGCACGAAGCTCTTGGTGCCGCTGAGCTTCCAGTCCTTGCCGCTGCCCTTGGCCTCCATCGTGATTCCCGCCTCGTCCCAGCGCCCCGAGGGCTCGGTGGTCGCGAGGGTGGCGATGGTCTCTCCGCTGGCGATGCCGGGGAGATGCGTCTTCTTGGCGTCCTCGTCCCCGGACTCGAGCAGTGCGTTGGCGGCGAGCACGACGCTGGAGAAGTACGGAGCGCACAGGAGCGCGCGTCCCATCTCCTCGAGCACCACGCCGAGTTCGATGAAGGAGAATCCCTGGCCGCCGTAGGCCTCCGGGATCGCCAGACCCTGCAGGGCCATCTCGCCCGCCATCTGCGACCACACCGCCGGGTCGAACCCGTTCTCGGTCTCCATCTGCTCGCGCACCGCCGTCTCGGCCGACTTCGACTCGAGGAACGAGCGGACCATCTTGCGGAGTTCTTCCTGTTCTTCACTGAAGGCAAAATTCATGGTGTCAGCCTGCCCTGGCGCGAACATCCTCCGCAAATCCGCATGTGTCCACCGGTGTACACGACAGATAGGGTGACGCCGATGTCCACGGTGGGAATTCGGGAGATTCGCGGGTCGCTGGCCGCGTGGGTGAGGCGCGCCCACGCCGGTGAACGCATCGTCATCACCGTGGACGGCAGGCCCGTCGCCCAGTTGGCCCCGCTCACACCGGACGTGGCCGACACCACAATCGCCGACCTCATCGCCCGAGGCAGCGTCGTCGCCCCGCGGCGACGCGACGGCTGGATTCCGGCCGACCCCGTCCACACTCGCCAGGGATCCCGCCTCGACCGCATCATGAAGGAGGCCCGCGGATGACCGTGGCTCTCGATGCCTCCGCCATTCTCGCGCTCCAGGTGGAGGGGCCGGGGCGTCGCATCGTGCTCGACGCCCTCGAGACCGATCCCGTCTGGGTCTCGGCCGCCTCCGCGCTCGGGGAGGCCCTCGTGGGTGGCACGCGTCTGGCCGGCGACGACATCGCGGCCCGCGACATCGAGGACGGGATCCGCCGTCTGTGGGACCACCTCCATGTCGTGCCGCTCCATGCAGCGATCCTCGACGAGGCGGCCTCACTGTGTGCCCACCAACCGGTGACGTTTCCCCTCGCCGTGCATCTGGCGGCCGCCGCGCGACTGCCGGCCCCGGTCAGATTCGTCACCTTCGATTCCGCCCAGATCCCCGTCGCGCTCGCGCTCGGCCTGGACGTCGTCTCGGGATGACCCACCGTTCCGATTGTGGCAATCTTGGATACATGGCCTCCACGCTCCACTGGCAGGACAGCAACGTCGACGTGCACCGTCTCGTCGTGGGTCCGTTCGACAACAACGTCTTCGTTCTGAGGTGTCGCCACACCGGCGATGCCGTTCTCATCGATGCGGCCAACGAGCACGAGAAACTCCTCGAACTGAGCGCCGCCCTCGGTGTGCGCCGGGTGCTCGAGACCCACGGACACCACGATCACATCCAGGCGATTCCCGCGATGCGCGAGGCCGGATACGAGGTGGCGGTCACCCTTGCCGACGCACCGATGCTCGGGGACATGGGATACGACGTGCTCCTCGAGGACGGCGAGGTGATCGAGGTGGGCCGCCTGAGACTCGAGGCGATCCACACCCCCGGACACACCCCGGGTTCGGTCTCATTCTCGGTGCACGGCACCCCGTTGCTGTTCACCGGCGACACCCTCTTCCCCGGCGGTCCGGGTGCGACGAAATTCGAGGGGGGCGACTTCCCCACGATCATCCGCTCCATCGAGACGCGCCTCTTCGGTTTCCCCGACGACACCGTCGTGCTGCCCGGCCACGGACTCGACACCGTCCTCTCCGCCGAGAAACCCCGTCTCGGGGAATGGGTCGATCGTGGCTGGTGAGCGTCCCGTCGCCCTG
>JAULXU010000026.1:885-3959 GCA_032118285.1 Ilumatobacteraceae bacterium | reverse complement strand
GGACGAGGCCGCACGGTTGCCGTGCTTGCACACCGGAACTCCCGCGGCCGCGACCACGAGTGAGGCCATCGTCGACACGTTCACCGACCGCGTACCGTCGCCACCGGTTCCCACGATGTCGACGGCTCGGGTGGCGACATCGGGAGCGAGCATGACCCGGTTCCCCGCCGTTCGCACCGCGCGCAGCATTCCCTCCAGTTCGGCGGCGGTCTCCCCCTTGGCCCTCAAGGCCACGATGAATGCGGTCATCTGCGAGGGAGTGGCGTCGCCACGGAGGATCTCGGTGATGGCGGCCTCGGCCTCGGCGGGTGCCAGGTTCTCGCCCGCGACGAGACGCGTGAGCAGGACGGGCCACCCCTCGAAGTCGTCGTGCGGGGACATCCCCCCAGTATCTACGCGGAACGGCGTCGACGACGAATGATTCTCCGTCGTTCCCGCGCCGTGGCGCCGCCCCAGACCCCCTCGCGCTCGCGCGAGGCCAGGGCGTGCTCGAGACAGGCGACCCGCACGGGACAGCGGGAACAGACCGACTTGGCCTCGGTGGCGGCGTCGTCCTCCGACTCCGGGAAGAACACCCCCGGATCGAGGCCGATGCAGGCCCCACTGACGCGCCACGTCGAAATTGACTGAGACATTGCATCCCCCCGATGCGTTGCCGCCGACCGCAGGAACAGCCCCGTGCCGATGATCGGGACTGTACGACCCGCCGGTCACGTCGTCCAATTTCCGGCCCTCCCCTGCCCACCTAGGCTGGCGACATGACGGGCACGAAAGGCACCTTCGACCGTGACGATTCGCTCGGACGCCTCCCCGCCGAGGAGTTCGACGTCCTCGTGGTCGGCGCCGGCGTGACGGGTGCCGGAGTGGCCCTCGACGCCGCCAGTCGGGGCCTCCGCGTGGCACTCGTCGAACGCGACGATTTCGCCTCGGGAACGTCGTCCAAGTCCTCCAAGCTCGTGCACGGCGGGCTGCGATACCTCCAGCAGGGCGATGTTCGCCTCGTCTACGAGGCACTGAGGGAGCGCAAGAGACTGCGGCGAAACGCTCCCCACCTCGTCAGCGTGCTGCCCTTCATGATCCCCGTGCTCACGAAGGACGGCGTCGTCTCCCGCCGGATCTCGCGGGCGCTCGGATCGGCCATGTGGATGTACGACCTCACCGGCGGGTGGCGCATCGGCAAACTGCACCGGCGACTGCGATCCCGCGCCGCGGCTGCCCACTTCCCCACCATGCGCACCGAGCGCCTGTCGTCGGCATACCTCTATTTCGACGCGGAGGCCGACGACGCCCGCCTGTGCCTCGCCCTCGTGCGCACCGCCGCCGACCACGGGGCCGTCGTGGCCAACCGGTGCGCGGTCGAGTCCGTGGCGTCCACCGGCGACGGCGCCCACACGGTGAGGGTGCGCGACGGGATCGGCGGCGGGACGATCGACGTGCGGGCACGCTGCGTCGTCAACGCCACCGGGGTGTGGGCCGACGAGATCCGGGCGCTCGACGAGGGCACCCATCCCCGTTCCATCCGTCCCGCCAAGGGTGTCCATCTCACCGTTCCCTGGGACAAGGTGCGCAATGACATCGCCGTGGTCATCCCGGTTCCCCGCGACCGACGCAGCCTCTTCGTCGTGCCGTGGGTTCCCCGTGGCGACGGCACGTTCCAGTTCACGTACGTGGGAACCACCGACACCGACTGGCAGGGCTCGGTCGACGATCCCCAGTGCACGAGCAACGACATCGATTACGTGCTCAACGCCCTGAACGCCTCGGTCACCGTTCCCCTCACCAGGCAGGACGTGACGGGAACGTGGGCGGGCCTGCGGCCACTCGTCGTGGCCTCCTCCGAGGCGCAGGCCACCGGTCGCACCGCCGACCTCAGTCGACGACACAGCGTCACCGTGTCCACCTCCGGTGTCGTCACCGTCACCGGAGGCAAGCTGACCACCTATCGCGAGATGGCCGAGGATGCCGTCGACGAGGTGTGCGCGATCCTCGACTCGAAGAGACGTTGCCGCACGCGACGCCTGCCCCTGCGTGGTGCCCGCGGCTCCCAACCCGACGATCCCTACCTGCGGTCGCGCCACGGGTCCGACGCCGCGGCCGTCCTCGAACTCGTGGCCGCCGATCCCTCCCTCGGCGAACCCCTCGTGCCGGGTCTGCCGTACCTGCGCGCCGAGGCCGTCCATGCGGTCCGCCACGAGATGGCGGTGTCGGTGGACGACGTGCTCACGCGGCGCACGCGCGCCCGTCTGCAGGACCGCGCCGCATGCGTGCGCGCGGCCCGGTCGGTGGGCGACCTCATCGCCATCGAACTGGGATGGGACGACGCCATGCGCGACGCCAGCGTCGCCGAATTCCTCGACGAGTGCGCGCGCGAGGACGCGGCGGCGCGTGTCGACGAGAGCGAATACATCGCCTCGACGGGCTCGTCCCGCGGGCACTGACGGAACCGGGGGACGACCATGACCGCTGCATCGGGTCGCGGGGCCACCCCGCCCATCGAATTCGGTGGCGACCCCGCTCTCGCCGACTCCGTCCTCACCGGCGACTTCCGGGCCCTCACCGTCGACGAGGCCGCGGAGCTGTCGGCGATCTGTCCCACCGATCTCGCCCCGGAGGCGCGGGCGGAGCATTCCCGCGACTGGTGGCCCCTCGCCATGAGATGGTCGCTCGCCAACCGTCTGCCCCGACGCGCCGAGGCGGTGTGCACCCCGCGCAACACCGCCGAGGTCTCGGCACTCCTCTCGTGGTGCGATGCACGCGGCATCCCCGTCACCACCTCGGGCGGACGAAGCGGGGTGTGCGGTGCGGCGGTTCCCCTGCACGGTGGCGTCGTGCTCAGCACCTCGGCCATGCAGGGCGTGGTCAACGTGGACGTCGTCTCGGGAATCGTCGAGGTGCTCCCCGGCACGTACGGCCCGGACCTCGAGGATGAGCTGGCGGGACACGGCATCACGGTCGGTCATTACCCGCAGTCCTTCGACATCTCGACCGTCGGCGGCTGGGTGGCCTGCCGCGGTGCGGGCCAGTATTCGACCCGTTACGGGAAGATCGAGGACATGGTGCACGCGCTCGAGGCA
>JAULXU010000026.1:0-875 GCA_032118285.1 Ilumatobacteraceae bacterium | reverse complement strand
TCATCGTGGGCAGTGAGGGCACGCTCGCGGTCGTCACCAGGGTGTGGCTGCGGGCGCATCCGCGCCCCGGACACGAACGACGGGCCGCCTACGAGTTCGACACGTTCACCGACGGCATCGAGGCCTGTCGCCGCATCATCCGAGCCGGGGCGACCCCGGCCGTGCTGCGCCTCTACGACGGTGCGGAGACGAAGCGATCACACGGCGGTGACGGCACCCGCGCGATGCTGCTCGTCCTCGACGAGGGACCGGCTCCGCTCGTGGACGCGGTGATGGACGTGACCGCATCCGCGTGTGCCGCGCTGGGGGCGCGCGAGGGCGATGTCGGCCTCGTCGAGAAATGGCTCGGACACCGCAACGACACGAGCGGCCTTCAGGCCCTCACCCGGCGCGGCTTCGTCGTCGACACGATGGAGGTGGCCGCCCCATGGGCGCGCCTCGAGAGCGTCGTGGAGGCGGTCGAGTCGGCGTTGCTCGCCGTTCCCCACGCCCGCGCGGCCACCTGCCATCTCTCCCACAGCTACATCGACGGGGCATGTCTTTATTTCACCTTCGCCGCCTCGCCCCCGGAGGACGAGTTCGATGCCACGTACCACGCGATGTGGACGGCGGGTCAGCACGCGGCGCTCGCGTCCGGGACCAATCTGTCCCACCACCACGGCGTGGGCCTGAGCCGCGCCCGATTCATGGACACCGCGATGGGCCCGACAATGGAGGTACTGCGGCGCGTCAAGTCCGCGCTCGATCCCCGCGGCATCCTCAATCCGGGGAAGCTCGGCCTGTGAGGACTCTCGTCGTCGACGTGGGAACGACCGGCCTGCGCGCGGCCGTCATCCATGACGACGGCTCGATCACCGACCTGCACTACGAACCCT
>JAULXU010000025.1:950-2018 GCA_032118285.1 Ilumatobacteraceae bacterium | reverse complement strand
CAAGGGATGCAGAGACGAGCACCACCACGCGGCCCGCATCCTGGTGACGGCGCAGCACCTCCGCGACGTCGGTCCTCATCCAGCCCGAGGCGACCTTCCCGGCGAACTCCCGACCCCCTTCTGCAACGGTTTCGGCGTCGAGACCGGCGAGACACGTCCGCACGAAGTGGGCCTTTGCAGCGTCACGGTCACGGCCTGCCAGCATCCTCACGAGCCTCACCGGGCGGCCGAACAACGCCCGCGCCATCCGGGCCGGGCCACCCACCTTCAGCAGGAACGGAAACACGCAGTCGCGGACGGTCAGGGTTCCGTCCACATCGAATGCGGCGACCTCGACATTCATGATGACTCCACGCTAGTTGAGGCCCGCCGGCACGCCGAGCACCCCTGCCATGTCGCGGAAGTACGACGGCCAACTCTTGCTCACCACATCCGCATCAACCACTAGGCACGGACCCCGCCCCAGCGAGAGCAGCGCGAACGCCATCGCGAGCCGATGGTCATGGTGCGTCGCGAACGGTCCATGGAACGACCCTGCCTCCGGTGTGCCGACGACCGTGAGACCGTCCCCGTCAACCGTCACCGCGCACCCGGCGCTGTTCAGTTCGTGAGCGAGGTCACCCAGTCGGTCGCTCTCCTTCGCCCTGATGAAACCCACCCCGGTGATCGCGCTAGTGCCCGGGATGTGGGTGCACGCGACAGCAACGGCCGGCACCAGGTCGCTCGCGTCGGAGAGGTCAACGGACACCGGCGAAAGGACGTCACCCGCTCCGCGCCGCACCGTGATGTCGTGCCCTCTCCGCTCGACGGACATCCCCATCCGCCGCGCGATGTCCAGCACGACGCTGTCGCCCTGCAGGGTGGCACGGCCGAGCCCGGGCAGGAGAACCCTCCCGGGCCGGAAGGCGAGCGCCATCACGGGGAACGCCGCGGACGAGAAATCAGGCTCAACCTCGTAGTCAGTTCCCGCGTAGGGCACTTCGTCGACCTCGACGGATTGTCCCGTGATCCGCACGACGGCACCGAACGCCGACATCACGCGGGCGGTCATCTCCACGTACGGCCGCG
>JAULXU010000025.1:0-940 GCA_032118285.1 Ilumatobacteraceae bacterium | reverse complement strand
ACCATCTCGCCGTCCACGTCGATGCGCAGTCCACCGACCAGACGCGGTGCGACGAGCATCAGGGCGGACACGAACTGGCTCGACACATCGCCCCGCACTCTCACGGTCCCGCCCCTCACGGTTCCTGCTGCGACGCGCACGGGCAGGTGGCCCGGCGTGGCACCGTCAACGGGCGCAACATCGGCCCCCAGGCGACGAAGGGCATCGTGCAGGTCCGCCATCGGCCGTTGGCGCAGGGGTTCGCCGCCGTCGATCACGGCACCACCGGCAGACAGTGCACACACGGCCGTGAGGAACCTCGACGTGGTCCCCGCGATCCCTGCGTCGAACACGCGGGCATCACCGGGCAGCAGACCGCCGCGGACGGTGGACGCGTCCCGCGCGCCCACCGACTCGAGCGCCCGCAGCATGGCGACGCAGTCGTCACCGGCGGGCACGTTCGTCACGCGGCTGGAGGACCCAAACGGGGCGAGCGCAGCACACACGAGTGCCCGGTTCGCGACGCTCTTCGACCCCGGAACGGGGACGGACGCGTCGATCGCGCCGTCCGGCGGGGACAGACGAACCGTGCTCACGCCAGCTTTGCGACCCCGGGCCGGAACCCTCGCGCCATCAGCCCGCCGCGGAACACGTCCACGTGCTCGGAACGAACGACGAGCACCATGATGCCCCGGTCCCCTTCCACCGAGTGGACGACCTCGAAGTCGTGGATGTTCACACCGAGTTCGCCCGCGAGCGCGAACACCTCGGCGGCCGCTCCGGGCCTGTCCGGGATGGGAAGCCTCACCTCGACCAGGTTCTCCACGGCACCGGCCCGGACAGGGAGGTTCATCCGTGCGACACGCGCCCGCTCGAGGCGGGCGTACAGACCGTCACGGTCGGACTCCGCAACGACACGCCGCATGTCGGCGAGTCCACCGATGAGGTTGTCCAGCCCCCT
>JAULXU010000024.1:0-5278 GCA_032118285.1 Ilumatobacteraceae bacterium | reverse complement strand
TGTCCCGATGCTCACCTTCGCCCGCTTCTTCGTGGGGGAACCCTTGCGTGCACCGGGGAGGGGTGTGGAGGCCACGTCGTCGAGCACCTCCTGCACCCAGCTGCGCGCCAGGGCCAGTTCCTCGCGGGTCACGGTGAGCGGGATCATGATCTCCACGATCGGCTCCCCGCCCTCGGCGGCCACCAGGTCGGCCGCCTCCATGAGGGCGCGCACCTGCATGGCGTAGAGACCCGGCTTCACGACGCCGAGGCGCACACCGCGCGTTCCGAGCATGGGGTTCACCTCGGCCCACTCCCGGGCGGCGGCGAAGAGTCGCTCCTCCTCGGGCGTCAGTCCGCCCTCGGCCCGACGAATCTCGAGTTCATCCACCCGCGGGAGGAACTCGTGCAGCGGTGGATCGAGGAGACGCACCGTCACGGGTAGTCCCGACATCTCCCGCAGGATCCCCGCGAAGTCCTCGCGTTGCACCACGCGCAGCGCCTCGAGTGCGGCCGCCTCGTCCGCGGGGCTCTCGGCCAGGATCATCCGTCGCACGACCGGAAGCCGGTCCGCGGCGAGGAACATGTGCTCGGTGCGACACAGGCCGATGCCCTGCGCGCCGAGCTCCCGCGCCCGGCGGGCATCCTCGGCATTGTCGGCGTTCGCGCGAACCGCGAGCTTGCCGCGCCGGATGTCGTCGGCCCAGCCGAGGACGACGTCGAACTCCCCGGGCGGCTCGCCCGCGGCGAGCGCCAGGCGACCCGGCATCACCTCACCGGTCGTTCCGTCGATGGAGATCCAGTCCCCCCGGCTCACCGTCGCGTCACCCACCGAGAACCACCCGGGACCGAAACGCAGTGCCTCGGCGCCCACGACGGCCGGTGTTCCCCAGCCCCGCGCCACGACGGCGGCGTGGCTCACGAGACCGCCGCGCGCCGTCAGCACGCCGCGGGACGCCATCATGCCGTGCACGTCCTCCGGGCTCGTCTCCGGACGCACGAGGATGACATCCTCTCCCGCCGCACCGGCCGCGGCGGCCTCGTCGGCGTCGAAGTGGACCCGACCGACGGCGGCACCAGGCGAGGCCCCGAGTCCCTTCGTGAGAGCGGGAACCCGTTCGGCGAACTGCGGGTGGAGCACCTGGTCGAGGTGATCCGCGGTCACACGAGTGACGGCCTCCTTGCGCGTGATCTTCCAGGCACCCTTGCCGGTTCCCGTCGATGACGTCATCTCCACCGCCATGCGAAGTGCGGCTGCTCCGGTGCGCTTGCCGACCCTCGTCTGCAACATCCAGAGTTTCCCCTGGTCGATCGTGAACTCGGTGTCGCACATGTCGCGGTAGTGACGCTCGAGGCGGGCGAAGATGTCGAGGAGTTCGGCGTGGATGGCCGGAAAGCGTCTCCGCAGTGCGTCGAGGTCCTCGGTGTTGCGGATGCCCGCCACGACGTCCTCGCCCTGGGCGTTGACGAGGAAGTCGCCGTAGGGCACGGCCTCCCCGGTGGCGGCGTTGCGCGTGAACCCGACGCCGGTGCCCGAGTTCTCGTCGCGGTTGCCAAAGACCATCGCCTGCACGTTCACCGCGGTGCCAAGGTCGTGGCTTATCTTCTCGCGCACCCGGTAGGCGACCGCCCGGGGGCCGTTCCACGAGCGGAACACCGCCTCCACCGCGCCCCGCAACTGCCGCGCAGGATCCTGGGGGAAGGCACGGCCCGAATGCTCCGCCACCACCTTCTTGTAGGTCTCGCACAGTGCCTCGAGGGCCTCGGCGGGGATCTCGGCGTCCACGCGAACCCCTGCCGCCCCGCGGGCCTCGTCGAGGGGCTCGTCGAAGTGGCGCGCCTCGATTCCGAGCACGATGCGCCCGTACATCGAGATGAACCGCCGGTACGAGTCCCAGGCGAAGCGCTCGTTGTTGGTCGAGGCCGCCAGTCCCTTCACGCTCTTGTCGTTGAGTCCGAGATTGAGGACCGTGTCCATCATCCCGGGCATCGAGAACTTGGCCCCGGAACGCACAGACACGAGGAGCGGGTCGGCGGGATCCCCGAGACGCCGGCCCATCTTCTTCTCCAGTCGCTCCACGTGGCGACGGATCTCCTCCTCGAGTCCCTTCGGCCACCCGCCGCGCATGTAGGCGCGACACGCGTCCGTGGTGATCGTGAATCCGTGGGGCACGGGCAGGCCGAGGACCGACATCATCTCGGCGAGATTGGCCCCCTTGCCCCCGAGCAGGTCCTTGAGCTCCCGGGGAGCGCGACGATGCGAGTGGTCGAATGCATAGACGAGGGGCACGGGCGAATACTACGGCGGGGCGGGGGACGGCGACCCGTCCGTACACTGGAGTCGTGCTCGCACCCCCGGCCAGGCCGCGACCCTCGTCCTTCGACCTCTTCGGCTTCCCCACCACCGTGCGACCCGGGTTCATCGCCTTCGTCGTCCTCATCGCGCTGCTCTATCCGTTCCCCCTCGGACTGTGGGTGGCGGGCTGCGTGGCGGCGTTCACCCTCCTTCACGAGTGGGGTCACGCATGGATGGCCCGGCGCGCCGACTGCGAGGCGAGCATCTCGCTCGACTTCATGGTGGCCTTCGCTACCTACCGCCCGCGACGCGAACTGCGCTGGGCCGAGCGCGCCGCCATCGCCTTCGCCGGACCCGGAATCCAGATCGCCGCGGCACTCGCCATCCTCGCCGCGACGGGGACCAACCCTCTGGACAGGGACTCGGTCGCCGCCAGCGACTTCACCATCGCCGTCTGGTGGGCGGGGCTCGCCCTCGGTGTCCTCAATCTCGTGCCGCTTCTTCCCCTCGACGGCGGCGCCATCGTCGCCTCGGTCGTGGAATCGTTCGCCCCCCGCACCGGACGACTGTGGGTGTTGCGCGTGAGCATCGCCACCACCGCGGTCGCGGGCTCGGCCGCCCTGTCGGCGGGCTTCCTCGGACTTCTCCCCCTCCTCGTCATCATGCTGTCGATGCAGTGGCAGGCCCTGAGCGCACCGTCGCGACTGCACCGCGCACTCTCCGACCCCGCCATCGCCCCCTCCGGGGACCCGCATCTCGACGGACTCGTCGTCGGCGCCCTGTCCTCCGACGGCCAGCACCGACGTGCCGTGGACTTCGCCCGAGCGGCCTACCGCACCTGTCCGTCCGCGTCAGTCGCCGTCGAGGCCGCGCGCGCTTCGCTCGCCGGAGGATCGCACGACGACGCCTTGGCCTGGCTGCGCGTGGCCGATGCCTCCCGAGTCGACGCCGACGACGTCGCGCGCATCATCGAGTTCGTCCGCGACCTGGACGGATTGCGCGGCCACCCGGAGGTGTCGGAGGCCTGGTTCTCCCGCGCCCCGTCCGCGCAGCGCGGCTAGCCGACGGGAATCAGGCCCGCGTACCGCCCTCGCGACGGCGCCTCGTCATGCGCGCCGCCGCGGGAACAGTCGCCAACAGAGCCTGTGCCTTGTTGCGGCATTCGAGTTCCTCGTCGGCGGGGTCGCTGTCGGCGACGATTCCGGCCCCGGCCTGCAGACTCGCGGAGCCGGGTCCGATGAACATCGTGCGGATGGCGATGGCCGTGTCGAGATTTCCCGAGAAGTCCGCGTAGCCGACCACCCCGGCGTACGGCCCCCGCTTCACGGGCTCGAGAGCGTCGATGATCTCCATGGCCCGCACCTTCGGGGCACCGCTGACCGTGCCGGCCGGAAGAGTGGCCCGGAGCACGTCGACCGGGCCGAGGCCCGCGCGCAGACGCCCGGACACCTGGCTCGTCAGGTGCATCACGTGGCTGTAACGCTCCAGCGACATCGTCTCATCCATCGTCACCGATCCGTATTCGCAGACGCGGCCCACGTCGTTGCGGGCGAGGTCGACGAGCATGACGTGCTCGGCCACCTCCTTGGGATTCTCGCGCAGTTCCGCGGCGAGGCGCCGGTCGTGGTCGTCATCGGTCCCGCGCCGACGCGTCCCGGCGATGGGGCGCGAGATCACCCGTCCGTTCACGAGGCGCACCATCGGCTCGGGCGATCCACCCACGATGGTGAGACCGGGCTGACGGAGGAAGTACATGTAGGGACTCGGGTTCACCTGGCGCAGTACCCGGTAGACGTCGAGGGGGTCGGCCTCGAGATCGAGGTCGAAGCGCTGGGAGAGCACGACCTGGAAGATGTCGCCCGCGGCGATGTGCTCCTTGGCGACCTCCACCGCGCGGCGGTACTGCTCGCCGGGCATGGACGAGCGCACTGCGGGCAGCTCCTCTCCGGGGACCGGCGGCTCCACGGGCGAGTACGGCAGGGGCCGAGCGAGGTCCTCCACGGCTCCGGCGATCGCCGCCACCGCGTCGTCATAGGCCCGATCGATGCCCTCGGCGTCGAGTCCGGCCACCTGCACGCTCTCGAGGACGTAGATCCGTTGACGCCAATGGTCGAACGCGGCGAGCGAGCCGATGATGCTGATGGCGGCGTCCGGGAAGCCGCGGTCGTCCATGGGCGCGTCGGGAAGTCGCTCGATCTCGCGCACCACGTCGTACCCGAGGTGACCCATGAGCCCCCCCTGGAGGGGCGGGAGATCGGGCAGGAGCGGAGCCCGGTAGATGCGCAACAACTCCTCCATGGCGGCCAGCATCCCCTCGTCGAGCGGCACCGAGGCGGGAACCGCTCCCGTGGTCTCGATGACCCCGTCGCGCAGCACCAGGGTCCCGCGTGGATTGCGACCGACGAAGGAGTACCTGCTCCAGCGTTCACCGTGGTCCACCGATTCGAGGAGGAATCCGTCGCCGTCGCCCACGAGCTTGATGAACGCCGCCACCGGGGTCTCGAGGTCGGCGAGCATCTCCGTCCACACAGGCACCACGGTGTGCTCCGCCGCGAGCGCGACGAACTCGGCCCTGTCGGGTCGCACGCGCAGCGGCGCGCTCACGGGGTCCCGAACTCGCGGAAGAAGCAGGTGAGTTCGCCGGTGTGGCAGGCTCCGGAGCCCTCCTGCTCCACTTCGAAGAGCAGGGTGTCGCCGTCGCAGTCGTACCATCCGCGGCGCACGAACTGTCGGTCGCCGCTCGTGTCGCCCTTGCGCCACAGTTCCGACCTGCTCCTGCTCCAATAGACCATTCGTCCCTCGTCGAGCGTCATGCGCAGCGACTCGGCGTTCATCCACGCCATCATCAGCACGCGACCGGTGGCCGCGCACTGGGCGATCGCCGGCACGAGGCCGTCGGCGGTCCACTTCACCGCGTCCACCTGCTCCGGGCTCGCGTCGATCGCGCACTCTGCCAAATCAAGGTACTGCAGCGCCGTGAGGTTGCCCAGCCACGGCAGCTGCT
>JAULXU010000023.1:752-1818 GCA_032118285.1 Ilumatobacteraceae bacterium | reverse complement strand
ACCACTTCGAGCCCCAGCAGATCGGTGGGCATCAGCAGTCGCAGGTGCGCGCGCGCGCGCCGCGGAGCTAGGAGCCTCCAATGCCCGCAGACTTCATCATCACCAACGTGAGTTCGACGGCTTGATCTGGCCCCGGGGCGACGGGGCAGGTTCCAGTGGTCGTGGCGACACCCCCAAAGTGGGGCCAACTCAGACCGTCGTTCTCAATCATGCTCACCCTCGGCCTGCGACCCGGCGAAGCCACCGGAATCACATGGCACGACATCGACCTCGACAACGCCGTCATCCACATCCGCCGCTCCCTCAAACTCGAAGGCGGGAAACTCAACGTCGACGAACACCTGAAAACGAGAAGGTCACGGCGATCCCTCGCCGCACCACCCATCGTCATCGGCGCCCTCCACACACAACGCCAACGCCAGGCCGAGGAATGGGCTCGACGAGATCTCCGACCGCCCGGCACGGATGATCTCGTGTTCACGACCACCGAGGCGACACCGATCGACCCATCCAACCTCCGCCGACAATTCGCCAAGTTGACCAAAGACGCCGGGCTCGGGACCGGGCACCCACACGAACTCCGACACTCAGCCGCCAGCATCCTCTCCGCCGCCGGCGTCCCACTCGAACACATCGCCGACACCCTCGGACACGACGGCACCCGCATGACCGCCCTCGTCTACCGACACGCCATCACACCCACCATCACCACCCCCAACATCATGGGCAACATCCTCGGCAACGGCGGCAGCCCGCCACCACCCGGCCCGCCAGACGCCGGTAAGAGCTGATTGCAGGAACAGTACCGTTACGGTACTGTTTTCGTGTGCCTGGGAAGTATTGGGATGCGCTCATGGAGGTCGCGGTCGATCACGGCGGATACGTCACGCCCGCGCTCGTCGCGCCTGTCGGTGTGCCTGCGATCGAGCTCCGCAAGATGGTGTCCCGCGGAACCCTGGCATCGGCCGGCCATGGCGTCTACCGGGTGCCGGCCCTCCCCCACGACCGCTTCGACGAATTCATCCTGGCCCGACTGTGGGCCGCTGGTCGCGGAGTGATCTCGCAC
>JAULXU010000023.1:0-643 GCA_032118285.1 Ilumatobacteraceae bacterium | reverse complement strand
TCAGTCGCGCCGGCGCGAACCGCTACGTCATCCACTGCGCCGACCTCGCCGATGTCGAGATCACACGCGTCGACGCAGTCACCGTCACCACGATTACGCGGACCCTGCACGACACCATCGGCACCGTCCCCGCCTACCTCGTGCGTCAAGCGATCGACACCGCCCGCCGACGCGGTGCGATCACCGCCGGCACACGCAGATCACGCAACAGCGCTCGGAGCTCCACGCCGGCGATGGCATGGGTCTCCGTCGCTTCGGCGTCGATCACGAACGCGACGACGTCGACGTCGCCCTTCAAGATGTCGGTCATGAACCGGAACCTGGCCTGCCCTGGCGTTCCGAACAACAGCAGGCGTACGTCCTCGCCTTCGAGACCATCTTCGCCCTTCTTCAGGACACTACTGGCGACGGCGTAGTTGTTGATGGTCCGAGTCATCGCCGCGCTTAAATGATCCGCGAGACACGGCTTCAGCGGGTCTGGGTGGTGGCGTCGGGCGGGCCCTGCCCACTGGGTTTGATCGATTCGCACCCCCCCTGGCCGGAGTCTCCTCCCTTCCTCCCCAGATTCAACCACCCCACCCAGGAATCCACCCTCCCACCCCCGGATGTCCCCCCGCCCCGGATTCCCTCCCCCCTCGGATGC
>JAULXU010000022.1:0-7648 GCA_032118285.1 Ilumatobacteraceae bacterium | reverse complement strand
CCGCGCCCGGATCCACACCCTCGCGCCGCGCGCGCGGCTTGGCGTGTTCGGAGGCGAGTTTGGCGAGGAACTTGTTCGGGGCGATGCCGATGCTGCATCCGAGTCCGGTCACCTCGAGCACACGACTGCGCACCGCCGTCGCCACCTCGTGCGCGGGCCCGAGCAGCCGCCCCGCCCCGGTGACGTCGAGAAAGGCCTCGTCGACGGAGATCTGCTCCACGAGCGGAGTGAACTCGAGGAACAATCGATGCAGGCGCCCGCTCATCTCCATGTAGTGGGCCATGTCCGGGTGGATGAACACCGCCTCCGGACACAGGCGACGGGCCTCGGCCGAGGACATCGCCGAGTGCACGCCCCATCTGCGCGCCTCGTAGGACGCGGCCGACACCACTCCGCGACCGCCGGTGCCGCCCACGACCACGGGTCGACCCCGAAGCTCCGGTCGACGAAGCAGTTCCACCGACACGAAGAAGGCGTCCATGTCCACGTGCAGGATCGATCGCGCCACCGTCGCGAACGCTAGTGGGGCGCGCGCCTACGATGTCCCCGTGGACCCCTCCCCGGACGCGCTCTCGGCCCTTCCCTCGCGCGGCGCGCGCATCCTGGCGTTCGTATCCATCTGTCTGGCCGGCCTCGCCGGCTCGCTCGTGGGATTCGCCCTCGTCGACGTGCAGTGCGACGGGGAGTGCGCCGTGCCCGAGGGAATCGGACTCCTCACGGGCGGCACTTTCGCCGCCGTCGGCACCGCCGTGGTGGCTGTTCTCGTGCTGCGCGCCGTCGGCGAGTGGCGCGAGACCGGCGATCGGCGATGATCCCGGCCGATCCCCGCGAACTGAGGACAATCGCCGAACGTCTCGCCCGTCGGGCCGGTGACCTGGCCGCGGACGGGCGCGAGCGCGGCATCCAGGTCTCCTCCAAGTCGACCGCCACCGACATGGTCACCCAGTGGGACCGGGCCGCGGAACTCGAAATCCTCGCCGGGCTGGCCGAGGCACGTCCCGACGACGCGGTCGTGGGCGAGGAGGGCGGATCGCGACCCGGCACGACCGGTCTCGAGTGGCACGTCGACCCGGTCGACGGCACCACGAACTTTCTCTACGGGATACCGGCCTGGGCCGTCTCTGTCGGTGTGCTCGATGCCCACGGTCCGGTGGCTGGAGCGGTGTGGATACCCCCGCTCGGCGAGATGTTCTCGGCGCACCGCGGTGGTGGCGCCACCCGCAACGGCGAAACCGTGCGCACCAGTGACTGCAACGACCTTGCCCTCGCCCTCGTCGGCACGGGATTCGGCTACGACCCGGACGTGCGCGAACGGCAGATCCGCGACCTCGTCCCCGTCCTGCCGCGCATCCGCGACCTCCGTCGGTTCGGCGCGGCCTCGGTGGATCTGTGCATGGTGGCCTGCGGACGCACCGACGCCTACCTGGAACGAGGTCTGCAGTCGTGGGACCTCGCCGCGGGCTGGATCATCGCCCTCGAAGCCGGTGCAGTCGTCACCGCCCTCGACGGCGGCAGAGTGCATCCCGACAGCGTGCTGGCCGCCGCACCCGGCGTCCACGCGGCGATGGTCGGGCTCCTGTCCGCCGGCTGACGCGACCGCGTATACGGTGGGTGCGATGAGCACGAGTGCCGTCCTCGCCATCGACGCCGGCACGACGGGCGTGCGCACGCGGGCCGTGTTCGACGACGGGGCGGCGTCCATCTCGTCCTACCGCGAGTTCACACAGCACTTTCCCCGGCCGGGCTGGGTCGAGCACGACGCCGCCGAGATCTGGGATGCCGTGGCGGCAACCCTCGCCGACGTCGCCGCGCGCCTCACCGTCCCGGTGGCAGCGATCGGCATCACGAACCAGCGCGAGACCGTCCTGGCCTGGGACGCAGCCAACGGCGAGCCCTGTGCCCGGGCCATCGTGTGGCAGGACCGTCGCACCTCCGAACGATGCGACGCCCTGGCCGGGCACCTTCCACTCGTGCGGTCGATCACCGGCCTCGTGCTCGACCCCTACTTCTCCGGCACGAAGGCGCGCTGGCTGATCGACCACGTCGATCTGCCCCCTGCACCCCGCCTGCGGATCGGCACCATCGACTCGTGGCTCGTGTGGAAGCTGACCGGCGGCGAGGTGTTCGCCACCGACCCGACCAACGCGAGCCGCACGATGCTCTTCGACATCGGCACCATGGAATGGAGCCCGGAGATGTGCGACCTGATCGGCGTGCCGATGTCGGCACTGCCCGAGGTGCGTCCCTCCAGCGGACGCGTCGGGGTCACCTCGGGTGTGCCCGGATTCGCCGATGGCGTCCCCGTGTCCGGCATCGCCGGGGACCAACAGGCCGCTCTCTTCGGGCAGGCCTGCACCGCCGCGGGAGCGGCGAAGAATACGTACGGCACCGGCAGTTTCGTCCTGCTCAATGTCGGCACTCGCAAGCCGGCACCTGCGGAGGGAATGCTCACCACCGTGGCCTGGGACCTCGGGGACGGGCGTCCCGTCTACGCGATGGAAGGTGCGATCTTCGTCACCGGTGCCGCCGTGCAATGGCTGCGCGACGGACTCGGCATCATCTCGGCCTCCTCCGAGGTCGGCCCGCTCGCGGAGTCGGTGCCCGATTCCGGCGGCGTCTACGTCGTGCCCGCCTTCACCGGACTCGGCAGTCCGTGGTGGGATCCCCGCGCTCGGGGCACCATCACCGGGATCACCCGCGGCACGACGCGCGCCCACATCGCGCGGGCGGTCGTCGATGCGATGGTGCACCAGGTGCACGACGCCATCGACGCCATGGTGACGGCCACCGGCGTACCCCTCGCCGAGCTGCGCGTCGACGGCGGCGCATCGGTCATGGATGCCATGCTCCAGCGCCAGGCCGACCACCTGGGTGTGCGCGTTCTGCGCCCCGTGGACCACGAGACGACGGCACTGGGCGCGGCCTATCTCGCCGGTCTCGCTGAGGGCGTGTGGTCGGGTCTCGACGAGGTGGCGGCCCTGTGGCAACTCGACGCGGTGTTCGAACCCGGCACCCCCGACGGATCCCACGCGGGTTGGTTGCGGGCGGTGGAGCGCTCCCGCAACTGGGCACTCGACGCCGACGAACCCGACTGACCGGGGCGCTCAGCCGCCGAGTCGGGTCAGGCCGCGCTTGAGGTTGGTGATCCCCTGGCGGATGCGCTGCTCGTTCTCGATGAGGGCGAAGCGGGCGAAGCCCTCTCCGCCCGGCCCGAAGCCCACGCCGGGCGAAAGGGCGACGTCGCACTCGCGCACGAGGTGCGAGCAGAACTCCACGGAGTCCATCTCCGCGTACTCGGGCGGGATCTGCGCCCAGACGAACATCGACCCGCGGGGTTTGGGGATGTCCCAGCCGATGCGCTGCAGTCCGTCGATGAGCACGTCGCGACGCGACTGGTAGATGTCCCGCGTCTCCTTGGGGAAGTCCCGCGCCTCGTTCATGGTGACGGTGGCCGCGATCTGGATCGGCTGAAACGTGCCGTAGTCGAGATAACTCTTGAGCTTCACGAGCGCCTGGACCACGTCCCTGTTGCCGGCCAGGAACGCCACGCGCCAGCCGGCCATCGAGAAACCCTTCGTCATCGAGTACAGCTCGACGGCGCACTCCTTGGCGCCCTCCGCCTGCAGGATCGAGGGGGGTTCGTATCCGTCGAAGCCCATGTCGGCGTAGGCGAAGTCGTGCACGACGATCATGTCCCGCTCGCGACAGAAATCGACGACGCGCTGCATGAACGCCAGGTCCACCGTGGCGCCCGTGGGGTTGTGGGGGAAGGAGATCACGAGCACGCGGGGTTTGGGCCATCCCACGTTCCATGCGGTCTCGAGATTGTGGAAGAAGTCCCCCGTGAAGTCCTCGCGAGCGAGGGGATCGGCGAGGCTGCGCATCGGAACCTGGCGCAGGTCCGCCCCGGCGAAGAGCGGACCGAAGATGTGGATCGGATAACTCGGGCTCGGCACGATGGCGGCGTCACCGCGGTCGAGCAGGACCCACATGAGGTGGCTGAAGCCCTCCTTGGATCCGATGGTGTTGGTCACCTCGGTGTCGGGGTCGAGCTCCACCCCCCAGTTGCGCCGGTACATGTCGACGAAGGCCTCGCGCAATTTGGGCAGTCCTCGCGACAGCGAATAGCGGTGGTTGCGCCCGTTGTGGGCCGCCTCGGCGAGTTTCTCCACCGCGATGGCGGGCGAGGGAATGTCGGGGTTGCCGAAACCCAGGTCAACCACGTCTGCCCCCTGCCGGCGCGCCTCGATCTTGAGCCCGTTGATGATCGTGAAGACGTAGGGCGGGAGACTGCTGATGCGCCGGAATTCCATCAGGGCAACCCTATTCCCGGGTCGGTGAGCATCGCGGCCCCGATCGCCCCGGCACGCGCTCCGAGCACGGCCGTCTCGAGCCGCGGATGCGTCCGGTGCTCCGGCGAATAGAGCGCCCGGGAGAATCTGTCGCGCACCTCGTCCATCACCGGTCCGACCGAATCCACCGTCCCGCCACCGAGCACGATCACCTCGGGGTCGCAGATGTTCGTGAGGCTCGCCAGTCCCGTCGCTATCCAGCCCGCCCATTCCGAGACCACCCCGGCCGCCGCCTCATCACCGGCGAGGAACGACGCGAACACCTCCTCGCCGGAGCGTCCGCCGCTGAGTGTGCGCAACGCGCTGCCCGACGCGTAGCGCTCCCAGCAGCCGCGCCGACCGCACACGCACTCGAGTCCCCCGCTGTCCACCATCATGTGGCCGATCTCGCCGGCGAATCCGTGGGAGCCCCGTTGCAGGTGACCACCCATCACGATGCCGCCCCCGATGCCGGTCCCGAGGGTGACCATGATCGCGTCCCGGGCACCCCTGGCCGCACCGGCGCGCCACTCCCCCAGGGCGGCACACGTGGCGTCGTTGTCCACCTGCACGGAGGTTCCGAGAGCCTCGCGCAGTCCCGGTCCCACCGGCACGTCGTGGGCGCCGCGCAGGTTGGGAGAGGCGCGCACGACACCCTCCGGGGTGACGAGTCCGGGCAGTCCGACCCCGAGAGGTGCGTCGCCACCGAGCTCGCGCCACATGCGGGCCAGGAGTGCCACCAGTTCCGGCGCGGTCGGCGTGGGTTCGCGCACCTCGGCCACCACCGTTCCGGTGTCATCCACCGCCACTCCGAGGCACTTCGTGCCACCGACGTCGATGCCGATCGCGGTCACGACTCGGCGCGGGCCTTGAGCTCCTTCACCGCCTCGGCGAGGATGCGCGCCTCGGCGCGGCGCTTGACGAAGCCGGGCAACGGTACGACGAGATCGATGTCGAGTTCGTAGAAGACCTGGGTCCCGCCGTCCACCGTCACGAACGAGTAGGCGCCGTCGAGGGTGCGCATGATGTCGCCCTCGACGAGGTGCCACGCGAGTCGGGCGGGCAACTGCGAATAGTCGTACTCGAGCACGTAGTGGGTGCTGCGCCCGAGAGCCGACGCCCGGTACTCGACGCGCACGGGTCGACCCGCGTCGTCGCGGCCCCGCACGACGGCTTCCTTGACGTCGCGGGCCCACTCGGGATAGCGCTCGAAATCGAGCACGACCTCGAGACACCTCTCGGGACTGGCGTCAATCTGGATCGTCTGGGCGGCACGCTCACTCATGGGCATCATCTTGCCCGCTCGGGGCCTCCCCGTCCGGATTCCCCCGTCGACGGGGACGGAAGGTCCCGTGCCGGGCCGACCACAATCCGTTGAGTCCGAGACCGAGAACGGGTACCAGGATGCCGAAGGCCAGTGTGCTCCCCGGCGTGCCGTCGGTGGACGGGCGCGTGAGCGCGGTGACGAGTCCGACCGTCACCTGCACCGCGAGCAGGCCGTTCAGGACCCTGCCCGTGCGACGCGGCGCGGCACCGTCGACGAGGAAGTACATGGCCGCCACGGAGATGTCGTCGACGCGGCTGCGCTGCACGGCGACCGCGTACCCCCAGAGGAAGGCGACGACGCCCGCCGCGAAGCAGGCCAGGCTCACTGCCACCGCGATGCGCGTCCAGGGCTGGGTGAAGAACACCGCGGCTGCCGTGGCCGAGACGGCGAAGACGGCCGTGGCCACGGCATCGAACCGCCCGATGCGCCCCGAACCGGACGGCGATGCACGCGGACCCATCCTGTCCGCGTCGGCCGCATCTCTCCCGGCCGGCTCGTTGCTCATCGGGAGACCCCGAGCACGTCGCCGAGACGCGCCGAGAGAACGTCGTAGTCGAAATCCTCCTCTGCCCGTCGACGCGAGGCCGCGGACATGTCGCGCCACAGGACCGGATCGGACAGGAGGGCGTTGATCCGTCGGGCGAGCCCGTCGGAGTCGGTGGTCTCGGACATGACGTATCCGGTCACGCCGTCGAGGACCGCGTCCGCCGCACCGCCACTGTCGCCGGCCACCTGAGGGATGCCGCAGGCCGCGGCCTCCACGAAGACGATGCCGAACCCCTCCTGCTCGAGACCGGCCCAACGATTGCGACACATCATGGCGAATACGTCGCTGCATCCGTACAGGGCGGGCAGGTCGGCATGGTCGACGCGCCCGAGGAACGTCACCGGCGCACCCGTTGCCGACGCGAGTGAGCGCAGTCGCTTCTCGTCGCGCCCCGTCGAGGCCAGCACCAGACGCAACCGCGGTCTGGACTTCGCGAGGGTCCCCACCGCGCGTATGACGGTGTCGAATCCCTTGCGCGGCACGAGACGGGACACACCGAGCACGATCTCGTCCTCGGTGGAGAAACCGAACCTGGCACGGGCCGCGGCACGGGCGGTCGCATCGAGGGGCACGAAACGGGTCGTATCGACGCCCGGTGGCACCACGGTCACCGGAATGTCGCGTCCCGCGGCATGGCGCGCCTCGCGTGCCGGGTAACTGCCGGCGGCGATGACGTGCTGGGCCCCCCTCAGCACCCCACCGAGCACCTGACGCGACACCGGGAGCCGCCCGGGCACGGTCACCTCGGCCCCGTGAAGCACCACCATGTAGGGAAGGCGCAGAAACCGTCCGATCCCCCCGAGCGGCAGGGCGGGATCGAGAACGATGAAGTCGGCACCGATGTCGCGGGCCATCGCGTCGATGCGTCGCGCCAACAGCGGCTGGGGCAACAGGACGGGTTCGCGCGTGCGACGCACCTCGAAGGACTGTGCGGCATCGAACTCGGACGCACCGCCGTGGGGCGTGGTGAGAACGGCGAACGAGTCCGGGGGAAGGCGACGCCACCACTCCCACAGCAGCGACTGGATGCCTCCGATCTTGGGCGGGAAGTCGTTCGTGACGAGGAGATGCTTCATAGGTCCGGTCTCAAGGGTGGCAGATGGGTCAGCTCCTCGAGAACCTCCGGGGCCCGCTCTCCCGAGTCGCGGATGCCAGCAACGGCGGCGGTGAGACCGAGACGAGCCGCGGCCCACAGCGCGTGGGCGCGCACCTCGGGTCGGGAATGAACGAGATGCGTCTCGACCGCGGCCCGCACCCCCGGGTCGCGCGGATCGCCGATGTTGCCGAGCACGATGAGAAGGTTGCGGCGGACCCACGCCATGTCGCGCGACTCCACCCACCACCTGTCGACCACGGCATCGAGGGCGGCGTCGTCGAGGGCCAGCAGTTCCAGCACGTCGACACGGGATCCCTCGCGTCCCACCCGGGCGACCTCCGCATGTC
>JAULXU010000021.1:0-10145 GCA_032118285.1 Ilumatobacteraceae bacterium | reverse complement strand
CGTCGTCGGCTCCGCTCTTCCCCCCGTCGACACTCCGACGCTGCGCGACAACCGCGGCGTCGACCCGCTGTGCACGCGCTCGGGGGGTCCGTGCCCGTTCCACGACATCACCCTCGCCGAGGCCCTCGCCACCGGTCGTCCGGTGGCATACCTGGTGGGCACCCCCGCGTTCTGCAGCACGGGAACGTGCGCACCCGCTCTCGACTTCCTCGTGGAACGCGCGGCCATGGGTGGCGGGACGGTCTTCGTCCACGCCGACATCTACACCGACTCCACCGCGACGAAGGTGTCGCCGGCGGTCGAGGCCTACGGACTCACCTATGAACCGGTTCTCTTCGTCACCGATGCCGCGGGCACGGTGCGGCACCGGCTCGACATCGTCTACGACCTCGCCGAGTTGCGCGCCGTCCTCCCCTGACCGGCCCGGGAGGCCGCCGTGGGGCTCAGGCTCCGACGAGATCCGAATCGAGGTCGTCGTCGTCGCGCCGGACCGCGGCAGCCTCGGCGTGCGCCGGTCCCTCGACGGCGAGACGCGGCAGGAGACGATCGAGCCACGACGGGAGCCACCAGTTGCGCGCACCGAGCAGTTCCATCGTCGCCGGCACGAGCAGCATGCGCACGAGGGTCGCGTCGAGGAGAACGGCGACCGACAATCCCACGCCGAAGAGCTTGATGACCCGCGTGTCCTCCAGGAGGAACGCCCCGAACACCACCACCATGATCGCGGCTGCTGCGGTGATGACCCGGGCCGTCGCCGCCAGGCCGTCGGCCACGGATTCACGGGGGTCGCCCGTGCGGTCGAACTCCTCCTTGACGCGCGAGAGCAGGAACACCTCGTAGTCCATCGAGAGTCCGAAGACGATGGCGAACATCATCATCGGCACGAAGGGCTCGATGGGCGCGGGCTCGGCCCCGAACAGGCCGCTCAGCCAGCCCCACTGGAAGACGGCGACCACCACGCCGTAGGCGGACGCGATGGACAGGACGTTCATCACCACGGCCTTGGCGGGCACGAGGAGCGAGCGGAACACGGCCATGAGCAGCACGAAGGACAACAGCAGCACGACACCGATGAACACGACCAGACGGTCCGCCAGGTACGAGGTGAAGTCGATCGATGCCGCGGTCGCCCCGGTGACGTGCACGGACGCACCGGTTCCCTCCATGAGGGGCGCGATGACGTCGGAGCGGAGCCGGCGCACGGTGTCGGCGGTGGCCTCGTCCTGTGGTGAGGTGCGCGGGACGATGCTGAAGAGCGCAGCGCGCGGATCGTCGGCGTCGTTCCACCGTGCCGGGGAGACCTGAACCACGTTCGGGTCGGCGGCGATCGCGGCGATCGCGGCGTCGACGAGAGCGACGTCGGAGCGATCGTCCACCTCCACCGCGGCGATGAAGGGACCGTTGAACCCGGGACCGAAGCCCTGTGCGAGAAGGTCGTAGGCCCGGCGGGTCGTGGTCTCCTCGCTGAAGTTTCCCTCGTCGGAGAACCCGAGTCGCAGGGAGAGGACGGGGGCGGCGAGCACCAACAGCACGGTGGTTCCCACGGCGAGCATGGTCCTCGGACGGCGCTGCACGAAGCGGCTCCATCGGTACGGCAGGGTCTCACGGATCGGCTTCTCGCGGCGCGGCTTCAACTCGGTGCGCAGCGGCGCGATCATCGAACCGGCGGTCAGCACCACGAGCGCGAGGGGAATGCCCACGAGCAGGGCGTCGATCCCGAGGCCGATGCCGAACAGGGAGAGCGCCACCAGACCGGCCGCGAGGATGCCGCGACGGCGGGTGATCTCGATGCGCTCCCTCGCGAAACCGACGAGGGCGGGCAGCAACGTCACGGACGCGACCATCGTCACCGCCACGGTCGTGGCCGCGCCGATGCCGAGACCCGCGACGAACTCGAGCCCGATGAGCAACATGCCGAGCAGGGACACCACCACGGTCATGCCGGCGAAGACCACGGCGCGACCGGCGGTGTCCATCGCCCCGTAGATGGCCTGCAGGCTCGTGGCCCCTCCCCTCGTCAGTTCCCGGTAACGGGTGACGATGAAGAGCGCGTAGTCGATGCCGACCGCGATGCCGATCATCGCCCCGAGTGAGGTGGCGAAATCGGGGATGGTGACGACATGGCTGATCAGGGCCACGAGCGACGCACCGGTACCGACGCCGAAGAGAGCCACCCCGATGGGCAGACCCATTGCAAGCACCGAACCGAACGCGAGGATGAGCACGATGATGGCGAAGCCGAGGCCGATGAGCTCGGACTCGGGCGGATGGAACTCGACGAGAGCGTTGCCGCCCACCTCGATGCGCACGTCGGGGATGCCCGAGGAGATCCGCGCGATCTCGGAACCGATTTCTCCCATGCGACGCTGACCGAGGGAGTCGTCGAGGTTCACGGTGGCGTAGGCGATGGTCCCGTCGGCGTTGACCTGGCGGGCGCCCTGTTCGTCGTACGGGCTCAGCACCGTCACGCCCTCGATGGCCGACACCCTGGTGAAGAGTGCGGCCATCGCACCGGTCACGTCGGGATGAGCGACGCCCTTGTCCGAGGAGAAGACGATCGAGCCCTGCTGCCCGCCGGCACCCTGGGCCGGGAACCACTCGTCGAGCACCTCGAAACCCGTCGCACTCTCGGACGCGGGAATCTCGAACTCGGTCGAATACGAGTTGCCCACGATGCCGTTTCCGAGTGCTCCCACGCCCACGAGTACGACAAACCATGCGACGAGGGTGGAGCGGCGGTGCAAAAAGCACCAACGGCCGATGCGGGCGATCATTTTCTCTCCGGGGTCGGGGAATGGTGCCGTCACGCTACGGCCGAGTGCTCCCCGCGGTCGGGCGCGCACCGCGCGGACCCGGGTGACTGGCGCCACACAGCACCGAACCCGGGCGCACGCCCGGGTTCGGATGAAACGTCTCGGAGGTGCCGCGCCCTCGCACGGCCCGCCGTCACTTGAAGGACTTGCCGCAGCCGCAGGAGCTCTGGGCGTTCGGGTTCGAGATGGAGAAACCCTGCTCGTTGAGTGTGTCCTTGTAGTCGAGGCTGGCGCCGTCGAGCATCGGGGCGGACTCCGGGTCGACCACGACGCGCACCGCACCGAAGGTGTCGGTGACGTCGGTCTCGGAGACCTCGGAGTCGAAGTACATGTCGTAGGAGAAGCCGGAGCAGCCGCCGCGCTTCACGGCGACGCGCAGGGCGAGATCGCTCGCGCCCTCGTTGGCCATGAGCTGCTCCATTTTCTTGGCTGCGCTGTCGGTCAGGGTGATCATCGTGGTGTCCTCCCGTGGTCGGATGTGACGTTGTTCTACCAGCACCGGACACGGATTTCCACGGGTCACGGGGGTGCGCCCCGACGGGTCCGGAAGGACCGCCGTTACCCTTGCCATCGTGAGCAGCCCCGGGGTCACCCCCGTCATCGACGACATCGTCGAAAGACTGCGCGCCGTGATCGACCCCGAACTCGGAGACAACATCGTCGACCTCGGCATGGTCGGGCAGGTGCGGGTGGAGGGCCGCGAGGTCGTTGTTCCCGTCAAGCTCACGATTCGGGGGTGCCCCCTGCGCGCCCAGATCCAGCGCGATATTGACGCCTCGGTCACCGGACATCCCGCCGTCGACTCCGTGCGCATCGAGTGGGGGGAGATGACCCCCGAGGAGCGCAGTGCCGTGATGACGCGGGCGCGCTGGAAGGCCGCCGAGAACGCCGCCGACACGGCCGTTCCGATGCGCACCCGGGTCATCGCCGTCGCGAGCGGGAAGGGCGGAGTGGGCAAGTCGAGCGTCACCGTCAATCTCGCCACCGCCCTGGCCCGCATGGGGCGCACGGTCGGCGTCCTCGACGCCGACATCTGGGGATTCTCCGTCCCACGAATGCTCGGCATGCCCGACCGCCTCCAAGCCGAGAAGGTGGAGGGTCGCGAGAAGCCGATGATCGTGCCGAACATGCGCCGTGTGGGCGAGGGCATCCTCGAGGTGGTGTCCACGGGAATGCTCGTCGAGGACGAGGGAACCGCGCTCATGTGGCGCGGTCTGATGCTCACGAAGGCGGTGGAGCAGTTCCTCCACGACGTGCGCTGGGGCGACCTCGACTATCTCGTCATCGACATGCCGCCCGGAACGGGAGACGTGCAGATGGGACTTGCGCGCATGCTCCCGCGTACCGATCTCATCATCGTCACCACGCCGGCTGTGTCCGCCCAGAAAGTTGCGATCCGCGCGGCCGACATGGCGCGGCGCAGTTTCCTGCGCGTGGCGGGCGTCATCGAGAACATGAGCGAGTTCACTTGCGAGCACGGCGTCTCGCACGCCCTCTTCGGGTCGGGAGGCGGTGCGGCGCTCGCGGCCGAGATCGGTGCGCCGCTCCTCGGCGCCATCCCCATCGAACCGGCCGTGGCCGCCGGATGCGACGCCGGCGAACCGGTGGTGCTCGATTCCTCGACCCGTTCGGCGGCGGTCTTCACCGCCATCGCCGAGCGCATCGACGAGGAGACCCGCGCGCGAACCGACATGACGGGATGCTCCGCGCGCGACCCCGAGGTCGTGCAGGTGTCCGTGCGCGCGGCCTCGTCGCGCTGACGCGACGCCTCAGCCGATCTCGTCGTAGTCGGGGTCCCCGGGCATCGCGATGCCGGTGACCCGACCTTCGCTGTCGACGCGCAATTTGGGAAGGATCGGCCGGGGCGTGCCCACCCGTGCGGCGGCCTCGAGCGCGGCATCGGCCGTGTCGTGGGGCAGAAGGAACTCGATGTTGGCCGCCGTCGGGGGCATGAGCACCAGGTCCCCGGCCCGCCAACGCGAGATGGCATCGGCGGGTCGAATCCACATCGAGTCGATCGTCTCGGCGTTGTCGTGCAGGGGACGCTGGGCGTGCGGGGCGCGGGCCACGAAGAATCGGGTGTCGAATCGCCGCCGCTCCCCCACCGGCGTGATCCAGTGCGACACGTAGTGGATGGCATCGGTCGCCAGCCGCAGACCCTCGCGCGCACAGAGATCGAGGAGCGCCGCCGAACCGTCGTGGATGGCGCTGCGCTCCCGCCCGAAGCGGGATTCGGTGTCGGGGTCATCGAAGCGCAGCACCTCACCCGTGTCGTGGCGTCGCGCGAGCAGCACTCCGGCCTCCTCGAAGCACTCGCGGATGCACGCCACCCAGAAGGCGAGGCCACCGCCGGGGAGACCGAGCAACGAGCTGGCGGTCGGGTCGTCGAGTCCGTCGCACAGGTCCGAGATGGCCGCAACGCCGTCCACGTCGTCCACCTTGCCGCCGGGGAAGACGAACATGCCGCTGGCGAAGGCGGCGGCGAGGGTGCGGCGCAACATGAACACCTCGATCCCCCCGGCCTCGGCGTCGCGCACGAGCAGCACCGTCGCCGCCGGTCTCACAGGGACCGCGTGCGGATCGAATTCACCGGGCTCGGCCATCGTCCGCCTCCTCCTCCTTCGACGATGCCACGTCGATGATGCCGGTGGTCGCACCGGACACGAAATCGGACCGAACGACGGTCACCCGACCGGAGCCCCGTCCGCGGCGCACCACGAGTGCCGCGGCGGCCGCGCGCACCGGCGGCAGCAGGAGCACGATTCCCAGGATGTCCGACACGAAACCGGGCACGAGGAGCAGCACGCCGGAGGCCACGAGGAACGCACCGTGCACGATCTCGCGGGTGGGCATCGCCCCCCGACCCGACGACTCGAGGAACGCGCGCATGACGCGCAGGCCCTCGGCGCGCACAAGGGCCGTGCCGATGATCGAGACGGCCACGAGGGCCGCCACGGTTCCGATGACCCCGAGACGTCCGCCGACCTCGATGACGAGCCACACCTCCGCCACCGGCAGGAGGACGAGGACCGCGACGACGAGGAGGAGCACCATGTTCAGGGCCGGGGAGTGCGCGCCTCGCGATAGTCGCGCGCGGCACCCTCGAGAGGCTCCACCTCGAGGGTGATGCCGTCGATGGCCGCGACCCGCACCGCCGCGCCGTCGACCAACGGGGTCGCCCTGTTGGTGCGCGCCCGCCAGCGGGCGCCGTGAACCACGACCGTGCCCTCCGGGTCGATCGCCCCACTCGCCACACCCTCGGCCCCGACGAGGTTCTCCCTGCCGATCGTGGGAGTGGCGAAACGGGTGCGCACCATCGAGGGCATGCCCACGACGTAGGTGAGAGCGATACCACCGATACCCACCGACAACGTGATCCACGAGGGTCGCAGGGTCATGCCGTCGACGGGACGGAACAAGGAGAACGACGCCACGATGAACATCGCCATTCCCGCGGCGGTCCACAACCGCGGTACGCCGACCTGGACGTCGACGGCGAACGCGAGGAACGCGACCACCAGCAGCGCGACGGCCCATCCGTTCATCGGCAAGGCCCCGAATCCCGTCGCGCCGAGCACGAGGCTCACGGCACCCACGAGTCCGGCCACGCCGATGCCCGCGGTGAAGAACTCGAAAAGCACGAGCGCCAGACCGATGACGACGAGAAGGTAGGCGGACGGGGGACTGGCCACGGTGTGCACGATGCGCGGCGCGGCATCGAGCTTGAAGAAGCGGGCCGTGGTGGCCTCGCGGGTCACCTGTGTCCCGGTGCCGCCGACCTCGACGACGGTGTCGAGCACGCGACCGTCGATCTCGAGACCGTCGAGGGCGAAGAGCATGTTGCGCACCACGGGCACGCCCGTGTCGTCGGTGTCGAGCCTCAGAATCCCGAGTTCGCGCGCCTCGAGGAAGCCCACCGTGCCGCGGCGGATCTCGTCGTCGGCGGCGCCGAAGGTGAGACGCTCACCGTCCACCTCGAGCATCGTTCCCGTGCGTCCCATGCGGGCGCCTGGGGCCATGGCCGTGACATCCGCGACCGCGAGCATCTGGGCCGCCATCCCGAGTGCGCGCGAGCCGCTGGGCCCCACCCAGATGGCGACCGGCACGGGCGCACCGGCGATCGCCGACAGCACCTCTTCCATGCGCTCCCGTCCCACGACCGCTCCGCGCGAATTGACCTGCAACACGAGGGCCTGGGCGCCGTTTCCCGAGGAACGCTCGATCGCGTTCTCGATGGCCTGCGCGTTCACCTCATCTATGAGTCCGCTGACCTCCACCACGTCGACAGGGGCGAGGTCGGCCGCGTCCTCCGCCGAGGCGGACGAGGGCACGAGCGCGAGCGCCTGACCGACCAGCACGAGGACGAGTCCGCCCACGATCCGCGTCCTTGCGCCTACCCTCACTGGTGACTCCTTGCTCCCGCCCCGCGGGGGACGATCCATGACCATGACTGACGACCAGTTTCTCACCTCATCGCGCATTCTCATTGTTGCGGGAAAGGGGGGCACGGGGAAATCCACCGTCGCCCGTGCCCTGGCCGTCAGCGCGGCGCGCACCGGCCTGCGAACGCTCCTCGTGGCATTGGACGGTGTCCCGCCTCTTCTCCCCCCCACCGCCCTTCTCGATGTGCTCCAGCTCACTCCCGGGCGGGCGCTGGCGGAGCACCTCGAAGGACGCGGCCTGGGCATCGTGTCGCGACGCCTGGCGAACTCGGGACTCGTCGAGCTCGTTGCCTCGACCGCGCCGGGCATCGACGACCTGCTCGTGCTGGGCCGCATCAAGTCCCTGGCGCGCGGCGGGGACCACGATCTCATCGTCGTCGACGGACCGGCCGCCGGTCACGCACTCGACATGCTGCGCGCACCCTCGCGACTCGCCGCCACCGTCACGGGCGGACCCATCGCCCATCAGGCCGCCGAAGCGGCCGCGATGCTCGCCGACCCTTCCGCGTGCCGCATCGTGCTCGTCACCGTCCCCGCCGTCACACCCGTGCAGGAAACGGCCGAGGCCGCCCGCGCACTGTGGGACGGAACCGCGGCGACGCTCGCCGCGGTGGTGGTCAACATGTGCGAAGGACCGGTCCCCGACGTCGACGACGCAGGGCTCGAGCCGCGTCTTCGTGCGGCGCTCGCCTGGGGTCGCGAGCGCGCCGCCGGACAGGCCGATGCACTGGCGCGCCTCGGCGCGTCGCTGCCGCTGCGACAGATTCGCTGCTCCCGCCACCGCCTCGGAGGAGCGGCCCTCGTCGATGCGGTGGCCGCCGACATCGCCACCGGGATCGCCCTCGCCCCCGGGGAGGGCGCGCGATGACCGGCACCGCGGTCGACGACATGTGCCGCACCGCGCGGGTCGTCGTCACGTGCGGCACGGGCGGCGTGGGGAAGACGAGCGTGGCCGCCGCGCTCGGCCTGCACGCCGCCCGGCTCGGCCGGCGCGCCGTGGTGGTCACCATCGACCCGGCCCGGCGACTCGCCGATGCCATCGGCATGGGCGACGGGCTCGGGGACGAGCCGGCGCGCGTCGACCTCGACGCACCCGGCGAGATGTGGGTGTGCATGCTCGACGTGGGAGGGACGTTCGACCGTCTCGTGGCCGACACGGCCCCGGACGCGGTCCGAGCGCGGGAGGTGACCGAGAACCCCTTCTATCGCGGTCTCTCCCGGTCGCTCTCGGGGACGCGCGACTACATGGCCGCCGAGCGCCTGTACGAACTCTCCCGGGACCCGCGCTTCGACCTCGTCGTCGTGGACACGCCGCCGTCGCGCAACGCGCTCGACTTCCTCGAGTCCCCCGAACGGCTCTCGGGATTCCTCCGGCACCCCCTCGTGCGCATGATGATGGCGTCCGGGCGCGGGGGGCTGCGCCTCGCCTCGGCGGCCGCTGCACCCGTGCTCCGCGCGGTGTCCGCCGTCGTGGGAACCGACGCGCTCGAGGGCGCTGTCGCGTTTCTGCGCGCCTTCGACGGCATGCAGGACGAGTTCACCCGCCGGGCAGGCGAGGTCGCGCGGCTCCTGCGCGGCGACCGGACCTCGTTCGTCGTCGTCACCGCACCCTCCCCGGCCGCACTCGACGATGCGTCCCACTTCGTGGGAGAGCTGTCGCGCCTCGGTGTTCCCCTGCGACTCGTCGTCGCCAACCGCATGCCCCCCGATTTCGGTTCGGTCTCTCCCGAGGCCGAGGAACGCCTCGCCGCCGCGACAACGGGTGCCGGTGCCACGGTGCACGGCTGGCTCGCCGATCTTGCGCGGGATGCCGAGGCCGCCCGCGAGGGATCCGTGACGTTCCTCGCGCGCGCCCACGACCTCTTCCCCCTCGCCGCACGCGTCGAGGCCGAGGAGTTCGCCACCGACATCCACGACATGGGGTCGATCGCCGTGCTCGCAGACGAACTCGCCGGTCGACGGACCCGCCAGTAGAGTCGGCTGCGTGCACATCCTCGTCGCCACCGACGCCCAATGGGTGCTCGATGACGTGGTGGCTGCGCTCGGCACGGCCTCGACGACCTTCGACGTCGTCGCCGACGGTCGTCTCGTGGCCGGTCGGGTCTCGGAACGCATGCCCGACATCGCGGTACTCGACCTCCAGGTGGGCTCCATGGGCGGGATGGCGACCACGATGGACCTGCGCCTCGACCATTCCTCGGGTGCGCTGCCCCATGTTCCCGTCCTCATGCTCCTCGATCGCGACGCCGACGTGCACCTCGCCCGGCGCAGCGGAGCCGACGGCTGGGTCGTCAAGCCCCTCGAGGCGTTGCTTCTGCGTCGTGCGGTCGAGTCGGTGCTCATGGGTCGCGGATGGCCGGTGGCAGCCGACGAGCCCCACACCGGGGGCAGTGACCAGAGCGGCGAGGGAGCGGACGAGGAAACGGCGGATAGCCTCCTCTAGCCCGCGGGAAACCGTGGGACATCACACTCCGGGGTGTGGCGCAGCTTGGTAGCGCGCGTCGTTCGGGACGACGAGGCCGCAGGTTCAAATCCTGTCACCCCGACCACCACATCCGTCAGGTGTACGTCCGGGGACGAAGAATCCGCTACGAGGCGAGAATCTCGGCGATCTGCACCGCGTTGAGCGCCGCTCCCTTGCGCAGGTTGTCCCCCGACACGAACAGGGCGAGTCCCTTGCCGTCGGGAACGCTCTGGTCCCGCCTGATGCGCCCGACGAAACTGGGGTCGCGGCCCGCGGCGAGCAACGGCGTGGGGATGTCGGCAAGTTCGACGCCGGGCGAGGCGGCGAGAATCTCCGCTGCGCGCCCCGGCGAGATCGGGCGGGCGAACTCGGCGTTGAGCGAGAGGGAGTGCCCCGTGAAGACGGGCACCCGCACACAGGTACCCG
>JAULXU010000020.1:0-5814 GCA_032118285.1 Ilumatobacteraceae bacterium | reverse complement strand
GCGTGGCGCGCGCGCAGCCTCTTCACCGCCGACGCGATCCTCAACCTCGGCTCCCCCGCCACCGTCATGGCGCTGCGCATCGACGCCGTGAGTGATTCATCGTCTGCCCGTGACGGCGTCGGATTCACCGAGGTCGACCTCGGGCTCGGCCCGGTGCGCGAGATTGGCATCATGCCGGCGCGATGGTCACAGGATGCCGAGGAGAGCCTTCCCATCACCTGGGTCATGTCCCGTCTGCGCGCCCCGCTGCACGACGCGACACGGACGGATCCCGAGGCATCCTTCACCCGACGCTTCGTTGCCCCCTGGACGCGTCCCGTGGAGGTGCGCGCCTCCATCGCGCACGACACGGCAGGGGTGAGCGCCCCGGTCCCCGACACCGTCACCGTCACACTCGATGGTGCACCCGTGCTCCTGCGCCGCGACACCGGGAGCGGCGAATGGGTCTCCTCTCCGGTCTTTCTCGCCGCCGGCACCCACGAGATGTCGACGGTCCGCTCGAATGCCATCGTCGACCGCATTGCGATCGTCGATGCCGCGTGGACGTCCACGGCCTTCGCCGCGACCCCGATTTCTTCACGGGGTGACGCCACCCGCCGCGATGCGACCCTCGAGGCGTGTCCGCGAGGATGCTGGCTGGTCCTGGCAGAGGGCCACTCGACGCAGTGGCGCGCGACGTTGGCCGGGCGCGACCTCGGTGTGCCGGTGCCGGTCGACGGCGGCCAGAACGGATGGTGGCTCGAGCCGGGCACCCCCGCCGCCGTCGTGACCTTCGAGTTCCTGCCGCAACGCACGCTCACGCGGGCACTGTGGGCCACCCTCGCGGGCGTTCTTGCGTGTCTCGCCATCGTGGCAGGTACGCGCCGGCGCACCTCCGAGGTCGTGCCCGACCTCCCCGATGCCCGTCCGTTGCGCCTCGCGTGGCTGGCGTCGCCGATGGTCGGAACACTCACCGCCCTGTTCGTCTCCCCCCGCTACGGCCTCCTCGCCCTCGTGATCGTGGCGGTTCTGCCACGACTTCCCGAGCGTCCCGCGAGACTGGCGGGACCGATCCTGGTTGCGACCGGTCTCACATGGGGTGCGGTGCTCCTCGTCGCCGGAGGAACCGTTCCCTCCTTCGTGTGGCCCAGGGCCGCCGAGCCAGGGCACCGCCTGGTGCTTCTCGGAGTCGTCATCGCGGCATTTTCGACCGCCCTGCGTCACCGGACTGAACCCGCCGACACGACGACGAGCACCGAGGCTCCACCGACCCTCCATTAGCGTTCCTGCGGTGCGGTGGGCGACGAGGCGGGCGGAATCGGCCCTGCGTTCCTGGCGCACCTTCGTGCTCGTCACCCTCGCCTACGTGCCCATGCTCGCCGCACGTCCCGGTTACGTCACCGCGGACACCAAGACCTACCTGTATCTCGACCCGGGCCAGGTGCTGACCGAAGCCACCTCGATGTGGAGCTCGGCGGTCGGCGCGGGAACGGTGACGCATCAGTACATCGGCTACCTGTGGCCGATGGGGCCGTGGTTCTGGATGATGGAGGCACTCGCCATTCCCGATTGGGTGGCCCAGCGCGTGTGGTGGGGCACCATCGTCTGTGTCGCTGCGATCGGCACCTACCGACTCTCCCTGCGGCTCGCGCACCGTCGCGACGCCGCTCTCCTCGCCGCCGTCGCCTACGGACTCAGTCCGTACCTCCTCCACTACGTCGCCCGGCTCTCGGGACTGCTCCTCCCCTGGGCCGCCCTTCCCTGGATCATCTTCTGCGTCGTGCGTGCCCGCGAGTCGCCCGGATGGCGTTGGCCCGCCGTGGCGGTCCTCGTCATCGGCACCGCCGGAACGGTGAATGCGACGGCACTCGCCATGTCGTTGCTCACCCTCGTCGTGTGGATGGCGGCGGACGTGATCGCCGGCCACGTCGGCCGGCGTCGCGCGATGGCAACCTTCGCCGCCATCGCTTCGGGCAGCATCGCAGTCTCCCTGTGGTGGCTCGCCGCGCTGGCGGTGCAGTCGGCCCACGGCCTCCCGATCCTTCGGTACACCGAGACGTACGAGGCGGTTGCCAAGGCGTCCCTGCCGCAGGAGTTGTTGCGCGGGCTCGGCTACTGGTTCTTCTACGGTGGCGAGTACGGCGGGCGCTGGATCGGGGGGAGCGCCCCGTTCATGCAGAACCGCATCGTCATCCTCGCCGGATTCGCCCTGGCCTGCGCCGGCCTACTCTCGGTCGCGATCAATCGCTCCCGCGAACGAATCCATGCCGGCCTCGTCCTGCTCGTCGGTCTCGCCGTCGCGGTCGGCGCCGCACCCCTCGACCGGTCCGGGCCTTGGGGCCGGGTCTTCGAACGCATCGTGTCCCAGGAGAGCGGATTCGCGCTGCGCTCGACGCCGAGGGCCATGCCCGGAGTGCTTCTCGTGCTCGCGCTCTCGCTCGGATGGGTCGCCACCGATTGGAGGAACATCACCTCCGGCCTTGGCCGGCGCCTGGGATCCATCGCATGGCGGCTCCGACACGTTGCGATGGCCTTTCTTGTTGTGATCGTCGTGCTCAACAACCTCCCGTGGTTCACCGGAAGTCTCGTCACCGAGGCGATCTCCCGTGACGAGGACCTCCCCGCGGCGTGGACAGGGGTCGCCGACGCCATCGACGCAGGTGCCCTCGCCGACGGCACCTCGCGCACCTACGAGTTCCCCGCCGTCAACTTTGCCGACCACCGGTGGGGTGGCACCGTCGACCCCGTTCTCCCGGGCCTGCTCTCTTCGGGACACCTCGCCAAAGAAATGGTTCCCCTCGGCAGCGAGGCGATGACCGATCTGCTCTCGGCATTCGAGTCGCGACTCGCAGAGGTGCGCGACTATCCCGCCCTCCTCGCGGAATTCGCCGTGCTCCTCTCCGCGGACACACTCACGTGGCGCGCCGATCTGCTGTCGGCGAACTACCTCACCGCTCGGCCCGAGAACCTCGCGTCCAGCCTCGCTGCGCGCCCGCCGGGCCCCGTTCTCTACACGGGACCGACCCTGTCGAGCGATGACAACGCGGGCGTCGTCGACGAGACCTGGTACTCGCTCGCCCGGGCCCCGGCGTATCCGTCCGTCGCCGCATGGCACGTGCCTGGTTCCCGACCGATGCTCACGCTGACCCGCACTTCGGCCGCGGTGGTGGTCGCCGGCAGTGGCGACGGGGTCGTCGAGGCCCTGGCAGCCGGCGCCCTCACGGGGTCCGACACCTTCCTCTATGCCGGGTCGCTCGGGTCGGCCCGCCACGTGCTCGCGGCCGACGGAATCATCTCGCGTCTGGTTGCCACGGATTCAAACCGTCGCGCGGCTCGCCACTGGTCTTCCGTCGTGTCCCAGGTCGGCCGCACGGAGACCCGCGACGAGATCCCCTCTACGGACGACCCGGCCGACATCCGCCTCAATCCCTTCACCGCGGTCAGCGGAGCCGCCGTTGCCGTCGACGAGCAATCCGTGAGCCTCCTCGTCGGTGACGTTGCGCGTGTTCGGGCGAGCAGCTACGGAAACCCCATCACGTTCTCCCCCGAGGATCGTCCCGAGAACGCGGTCGACGGTGACCCGCGCACCTCGTGGCGCGGCGGCGTCTTCGGCGATGCCCGCGGACAGTGGCTCGAAGTCTCCTATCGACGCCCGGTGACAACGGACCGCATCGATCTGTACATGCCCGTGCGGGGGCGTCGGGACAGGGTGGTCATCCGGGCCCGCATCGATCTCCTCGACGACACGGGAAGGACCGTGCGGAGTCTGTCGGTGTCGCCGGGGATGGCACCCCTCGTCGCACTGCGGTTCCCCTCGACGACCTTCTCGACAGCGCGCTACACGCTCGTCGACGACTCCATGGCCGGGCGGTCCGACTACTCCTTCGCCCCCGGCGTGGGACTGGCCGAGATCTCGATCCCGGGCATCACGAACACCGAATACGTGGTGCTGCCCCGAAGCGTGCGCGACCTCTCCCGGAGGGCCCGCACCATGGCCATCGTCCTCGCCCGTTGGACGAATGCGCTCACAGCGACCTCGGATCCAGAGATTGCCCTGCACCGCATCATCGATCTGGCCGCACCGCGCACGTTTCTGCTGTCCGGCGCCGCCCGTCTGGCCGGTGCCGCCTCCGAGGACGTTCTCCAGAGCGCGACCTCAATCGGGGGAGCCTCGTCCTCGGGGCGTCTCGTCGACACACCGCGCTCCTTCGCCGCGCTCGCCGTGGATGGCGACCCGGCGACGGCCTGGACCACTCCTCTGCGTGACGTCCTCGGAGCGCGCCTCGAGGTGCGCCTCTCGCCCGGGTCACCAAACACCCTCCTCCGGGTGCGCGTGAGGAACGACCGCTGGCATTCACTGCCGGAGCGACTCGCTCTCACCGACTCCGCCGACCGGGTGCACTCGGTGACGCTGCGGGGCGAGGGCGAGATGCTCACCGCCGACATTCCCGAGGGATTCCGCTATCCGCTGGTGGCCGTGCGCATCGACCGCATCGCTCCGCGTACCGTCACCAACCGATTCACGTTCGCCGAGGACGTCCTTCCGGTGGCGGTCACGGAGATCGACCTCGGCTCCGACAACTCCCGTCGCCTCCCCCGCATCGATCCAGGATGCCGAGAGGACCTCGTGCGCGTGAATGACCGGCCCATCCCCGTGCGCCTCGTCACCTCCGGTGACCTCATGTCCTCGCTCTCGGGAATCTCGGTCGTCGGCTGCGCTCCCGTTCCGCTGCGGGCCGGTGAGAACACGATCGACACGGTTCCGGGACTGGACACCGGCATCGACATCGATCGCCTGATGCTCTCCGACGGCGCGGAGCGTCGGCCCGACGACGCACCGTGGATCCCGGTGGCGATCGAGTCCTTCGATGACACCCGCATCACCGCCCGTGTCGACATCGATGGTCCCCGCCTCCTCTCCTTCGCCCAGAACATCAACACCGGCTGGCGCGCGCGACTCGAGACCGATTCGGGCCGGACCATCGATCTCGGCGAGCCGGTCGTGGTGCAGGGCTACGGCAACGGTTGGATCGTCCCCGAGGCGGGACGCCTCGTCATCGAATGGAGTCCTCAGCGCGTCATCGGCCCCGCTCTGTGGGCCTCCGCGATCGCCACCCTGTTCGTCGCCCTTCTGGCCCTCGGTGTGGTCGGTCGCCGTCGCCGCACCGGTTCTGCCACCGCACGGGCGACACCACGGCGACCCCTCGTCATCGCCGGGACGCTTGTGGCCGCATTGGGCGGCGGATGGCCGGCGCTCGCGGGCGCCCTGCTCGGAGCACGGCTGCGACGTACACCGCTCGTTGCCGTCGTGACGGGTGCCTGGGTCATCATGGCGATCGTCATCGTCGTCTCCCAGTCGCGTTTCGGACACCAGCCGACCCTCGACTGGCCTGGACGTTTTGCCGACCTCACCCCCGTCGCGTGGTTCGCCGTCGGTGCGGTCGGTGTCGCGGCGCTCGCATCGCGCGACTTAGTAGAGTCGCTTCGTGCCCCGGACCCTGGTCATCGTCCCCACGCACCAGGAGGCCGACAACATCGCCACCGTGCTGGTTTCGCACCCCGAGATCAAGGCTGTGCGCGTCGAAGGCCACACCGACAACGCCGGCGACGCCGCCAAGAACAAGGACCTCTCGGATCGCCGCGCCAAGGCCGTCGTGAAGTACCTCGTCGGCAAGGGCGTCGCCGAGGCCCGCCTCGTCGGCATCGGCTTCGGTGAGGAGAAGCCCATCGCCGACAACGCCACCGACGACGGCAAGGCCCAGAACCGCCGCGTGGAAATCGCCATCGTCCAGGAGTGAAGGCTCCGGACTGATCGAACCGCGAGCGGCGCCGCCC
>JAULXU010000019.1:0-5590 GCA_032118285.1 Ilumatobacteraceae bacterium | reverse complement strand
CGAGCAGGCAATACATGTTCATCATGAGCATGTTGAGGACGTTCCGATCCCTGTCCATCCCTCCGTAGAAGAGGGCCAGACCGGGAGTCATGAACAGGACGAGTGCGGCCGAGACCAGCACCCACGCGAGGTTCGCGCTCTCCATAGTTTTCTCCGTGAGGTTGTTGAGACCGGTCCCGTTGACCGGTGACGGGGAAACTAGGGAGACACTGTTGCGGGCATGTTTCCGCGCGGTGAAGGGTCTGCGACCCCGCGACGACGGAGTATCGGGAGCGCCGGGACGACCTCTCCGGCGGACATACAGTGCGATCCGGAAGGACGGAGGTGACCGGTGAAGGTCTTCGTGCACGGGAATCCCGAGACCGACGACATCTGGGGTCCGTTGCGGGACGAACTGTCCCATCGCGGCATCAACGACACGATGTGTCTGTCGCCGCCAGGGTTCGGAGCCGCGGTGCCGTCCGGGTGGCGGGCCACGCGCCGGGAGTACGTCGGATGGTTGACGGCCGAGGTCCGACGCCTGGCCGCGGATTCCGGTGGGCCCGTCCATCTCGTCGGCCACGACTGGGGAGCAGGTCACGTGTTCGGCGTGCTCGCCGACGAGCCGGAGCTGGTCCGCTCGTGGGCGACGGACTGCGCGGGACTCCTGGATCCCGACTACGTGTGGCACGACGCCGCCCGACAGTGGCAGACACCGGAGGAAGGCGAGGCCGCCGTCGAGGGTCTCCTCTCTCTCGATGCCGACACCTTCGCCGCGGTGTTCGGCCCGCTCGGGATGTCCCACGACGTGGCCCGCCGAGTCGGTGCCCGGCTGAATGCAGAGACCGGTCGTTGCATCCTCTCGCTGTACCGCGACGCCACCCAGCCCGCCATGAGCGAACTGGGCACGCGCTTCGTGGACGCTGCTCCCCCGCACGGACTGGTCGTCATCGCCGAGAACGACACCTACGCCGGTCCCCACGGGACGCATCGGACCATCGCCGCGGCGGTGGGTGCCGATGTCGTCGAGCTCGCGCGTGTCGGTCACTGGTGGATGACGGAGAACCCCTCGACGGCGGCCGACGCACTCGTCGAGCACTGGCGACGTCACGCCTGACCGTCGGGACGTCCGACGACGAATGCGCGGACGGTTAGGCTCGATATTCCCATGGCAATGGATCTCCACGACACCTCGGTGCGGGCCCGCGGACTGGTCAAGCGCTACGGCGACGTCACCGCCCTCGACGGCCTCGATCTCGACGTCGCCGCCGGCACGGTGCTCGGCCTGCTCGGCCCGAACGGCGCCGGCAAGACCACCGCCGTGTCCATCCTCACCACCCTCGTCACCCCCGACGCCGGGTCGGCGACGGTGGCCGGCATCGACGTGACGTCCGATCCCCGCGGCGTGCGTTCGCGCATCGGGCTCTCGGGTCAATACGCCGCCGTGGACGAGAATCTCACGGCCACCGAGAACCTCGAGATGATCGCCCGGCTCTATGGCATGCCGCGCCGCGAAGCCCGCGCCCGCGGCATCGCCCTCATCGAGCAGTTCCGCCTGGGAGAAGCCGCCGACCGCCCACTCAAGACGTTCTCGGGAGGCATGCGTCGCCGCATCGACCTCGCCGGAGCCCTCGTGGCCGACCCGCCCGTGCTCTTTCTCGACGAGCCGACCACCGGCCTCGACCCGCGCAGCAGAGGCGAACTGTGGGAAATCATCCGCGAGAGAGTGCGCGGGGGAACGACTGTGCTGCTCACCACCCAGTACCTCGAAGAAGCGGATCAGCTGGCCGACGAGATCGTCGTCATCGACCACGGCCGCGCCATCGCCCGCGGCACCGCCGACGAACTGAAGCGACGGGTCGGGGGCGAGCATCTCGACGTGCGCATCCTGTCGTCCGCGCGACTCGCCGAGGCGGAGCACATCCTGGCCGCCATCGCCTCGGGTCCCCTGCGCATCCGGACCGACGAAAGCGAGGTGTCGGCACCCGTCGAGCGGGGCGTCGAGGCCCTGAGTGCCGTGCTGCGCCGGTTGGAGGACGCCGGCATCGAGCTCGTCGACATCGGATTGCGTCGACCCACTCTCGACGACGTGTTCATGGAACTGACGGGACACGATGCGACGGAGACGGAAGGAGAGGTGACGGCATGAGCCTCGTGCGTGATTCCCTCATCGTGGCCAAGCGAAACATGATCCGCATCAAGCGCGTGCCCGACATCATGGTCTTCGTTCTCCTCCAGCCGCTCATGTTCGTGCTGCTGTTCGCCTATGTCTTCGGCGGTTCCATCGACATCGCCGGGGGGAACTACCGCGAGTTCCTCATCGCCGGCATCTTCTCCCAGACCGTGGTGTTCGGAGCGACGTTCACGGGATCGGGCCTGGCCGAGGACCTGCAGAAAGGGCTCATCAATCGATTCCGGTCGCTGCCCATGTCCCGCTCCGCCGTCGTCGCGGGACGGACCATCAGCGACGTGGTCTACAACGCCCTGTCGGTCGTGGTGATGTCGATCGCCGGCCTCGCCGTCGGGTGGCGCATTCGCGGTTCGGTGCTCGACGCGGTGGCCGGTTACGCCCTCCTGCTGTTCTTCGCCTACGCCTTCTCCTGGGTGATGGCCTGCATCGGGCTGGTCGTTCCCACCCCCGAGGTCGTGAACAACGCCTCGTTCATGGTGCTGTTCCCCATGACATTCATCGCCAACACCTTCGTGCCGTCCGACAACCTGCCCGGCGCCCTTCGCACCATCGCCGAATGGAACCCGATCTCCACCCTCACCCATGCCGTGCGCGAGAGGTTCGGGAACATCCCGGTGGGAACGCCGGAACCGACCTCGTGGCCCCTGCAGAACAGCGTGCTGTACTCGCTCGCCTGGGCGATCGGTCTCATCATCGTGTTCGCCCCCCTCGCCACGCGCCTCTACCGGCGTGCGGGTGCCCGCTGACCGCGCCCGCAGCGGATCAGGTCGGCATCACGGCCACGATCGGAGCCAGTTCCGTCGGCGTCGCGCCGTGCATGATCACCCCGTCGCATCCGAGGTCGAACTGGGCCTGCACCGCCGTCGCGCACTGCTCGGGCGACCCTGTGGCCGCCGGGGCGAGCCATTCCTCCGGGATGAGAGGCGCGACGCGCTCAAGGTCCGCGGTCGTCCCCTTGGCGTCGAGAGCGCCGGGAAATCCGCGGACGAACTCGTCGTTGCGGAACCGCTCCAGCACGGCGGGATCCCATCCGTTCGTGCGCACCATGAGATCGCCGTAGGCCTGCAGGTAGGTGGCGAGGCGCCCGACCGTCTTCTTGAGACGCAGCGCGGGTTCGATGTGGTCGCCCACCGTCGCGAGGCACGACCACACCTGGACGCTGTCGGGGTCGCGACCGGCGCGTTCGGCGGACTCCTTCACGGTGCGCACGGCACGGGACGTGGTCTCGTCGGTGAAGAACGTGTGCAGAATGACGAGGTCGAAAACGCGACCGGCCATCTCGAGTGTGTGCGGACCGAAGGCGGTGACCGCGAGGGGAATGTCGAGGCGGAAGTCCGGGTCGAGACGCAACACGGGATAGGTGCCCGTGAGGTCCGAGTGTCCGAGCACCGTCTCGCCCTGCCAGAGGCGGCGCATGAGCCCGGCGAACTGTTCGAGCGAATCCGTGGTGGCGAGCTCGATCCCGAAGGCGCGGAACATCACATCGATGCCGCGACCGAGTCCGAGCGTGAAACGCCCTCCCGAGAGGAGGTGCAGTGTGCTCGCCCACGAGGCGGTGACGGCGGGGTGACGCGTGGTGTGGTTCGTCGCCCCGGTGACGATGCGCAACGACTCCGTCGCGGCCACGGCCGCGCCGGTGAGTGCCCCGGCCTCCTTGATGGTGAAGCGTTCGGAGATGAAAGCCGCACCGAGACCCATCTGCTCCGCCGCGGCCAGCTCGTCGAACATCTCGCGCGGCGACGAGGGTGCACCCGCCAGCGTGTAGAAGCCGAGACGAGGATGGAGCACCGTCATAGAGATGTGTCTAGTGCATCGGGGACAGACCCATACGCGCGGCCTGGGATTCGACCATCTCGGTCATGAGCGTGATGACGTCGTCGATGTGCCGGTCAAGATCGATGCCGTCGGGCAACTTGTTCTCGAGGGGTCCGTCGACGATGAGGGTGGCCAGTCCATGGGCGGTCGCCCACATGAGCGACGCCCACGTTCCGGCGTCCCGGTCGCCGGAGGGCAGCCCGATCGTGCGCTCGACCATCCGCTGCAGTTCGCTGTAAGCCTCGTCGGCGGCGAGGAGTGCCGCGTCGTGGGTGTCGAGACCGCACAGGTCGCGGCGGAACATGACGCGGAAGTGGGCCGGACGCTCCATGGCCGTGCGCACATAGGCCTCGAAACAGCCCCGGGCGGGATGATCCTCGCTCCCCAACACCCGGGTGAACCGTGCCGAGAGGTGGGCGAAGCCTTCGGTGGAGATCGCCGCGAAGATGCCCGCCCGGTCACCGAAGTGGTGGTACGGAGCCTGATGACTCACCCCGGACCGTCTGGCCACCTCGCGCATCGACACCTGGTCGGGGCCCACCGTGGCGATGATCTCCAGGGCGGCGTCGAGAACCTGTCGCTTCACGTCCACACCCCGCACGGTACACCTTGACAGTGTCTAGACGGGGCACTAGACAACGTCAAGCCATGACTACATCCATCGACAATCACCCCGCCGGAGGTTCCGGCACCCCGGCATCGCGCGCATACGAACGGCGTTGGTGGGTGCTCCTCGTGCTCAGCGCCAGCGTGTTCATGGTGGTGGTCGACAACCTCATCATCAACGTCGCCCTCCCCACGCTCCAGCGCGAACTGGACGCCTCGACCACTTCCCTGCAGTGGATCGTCGACGCCTACGCCCTCGTGTTCGCCGGGCTCCTGCTCGCCGGCGGCGGCATCGGCGACCGGATCGGTCGCAAGAAGGCGATGCAGGTCGGCCTCGTCCTCTTCGCGGTGTTCAGCGCATTCGGTGCGTTTGCGGACTCGAGTTCCGGACTCATCATCTGGCGCGGAGCCATGGGAATCGGCGCCGCACTCGTGTTCCCCGCCACTCTCGCCATCATCACGAATCTCTTCGTCGACCCCGTCGAGAGGGCAAAGGCCATCGGCCTGTGGTCGGCGGTGTCGGGCATGGCGGTGGCATTCGGCCCGGTTGCGGGGGGATTCCTCCTCGAGCACTTCTGGTGGGGATCGGTGTTCCTCATCAACGTGCCGATCGTCGCCGTCGCTCTCCTCGCCGGACACTTCCTCGTTCCCGAATCGCGCGACCATGCGCATGGGCGCTTCGACGTGGTCGGAGTCCTCCTCTCGATTGCCACGATCGGCATCCTCGTCTTCACGGTCATCGAGTCTCCCCATTGGGGATGGGGCAGCCCCGCCTCGAACGGCGGCTTCGTAGCGGCGGCGGTGCTGCTGTGGGCCTTCATCCGGCACGAGAATCGGCGTCAGGATCCGCTGTTGGAGCTCACGTTCTTTCGCAATCCTCGATTCAGCGCCGCCACCGGGTCGATCGGCATCGCGTTCCTCGCCCTCTTCGGCTTCACGTTCCTCGTCACCCAGTACTTCCAGTTCGTGCGTGGCTACGACCCGCTCGAATCCGGGTTG
>JAULXU010000018.1:0-2330 GCA_032118285.1 Ilumatobacteraceae bacterium | reverse complement strand
GAGAGCGTCTGGGCCGGTGCCACGGTGATCGAGTCGCCGGTGTGGACGCCCATCGGGTCGAAGTTCTCGATGCTGCAGATGATGACGCAGTTGTCCGCCCGGTCGCGCATGACCTCGAGTTCGTATTCCTTCCAACCGGCGATGGATGTCTCGATCAGGATCTCGCCGATGGGGCTCGCCTCCAGCCCCGCCCCGGCGATGCGGCGGAATTCCTCCGGGGTGTGGGCGATTCCCGTTCCGCGTCCCCCGAGGATGTACGCCGGTCGGATGATCGCGGGGAGCCCGATGTCGGCGATGACGCGCTCCGCTTCGTCCATCGAGTGGGCGATGCCGCTGCGGGGAACCCGCAGACCTATCTCGATCATGGCCTGCTTGAAGCGGTCGCGATCCTCCGCCGTGGCGATCGCCTCGGCGTTCGCTCCGATGAGTTCCGGGGTGCCCGGCACGCCGACCAGCCCGCGAGCGTGCAGGGCCATGGCGAGGTTCAGGCCCGTCTGGCCCCCGAGAGTGGGAAGAACGGCGTCCGGGCGCTCCCGCTCGATGATCAGTGCCAGGACGTCGGGAGTGAGGGGCTCGACGTAGGTGCGATCGGCGAAATCCGGGTCGGTCATGATCGTGGCCGGATTCGAGTTCGCGAGAATGACCCGGTATCCCTCGGATCTCAGGACCCTGCAGGCCTGTGTCCCGGAGTAGTCGAACTCGCATGCCTGACCGATGACGATCGGACCCGATCCGATGATGAGAATGCTCTCGATGTCGTCGCGGCGGGGCATCAGCGTGTCTCCATCAGTCGGGCGAACTCCTCGAAGAGGTAGCGGCTGTCGTGGGGCCCCGGACCGGCTTCCGGGTGGTGCTGAACGCTGAAGGCGCGATGTCCCGTGAAGCGCACACCCTCGTTGGTGCCATCGTTGAGATTGACGTGCGTGATCTCGGCGACATTCGAGAGCGAACCAGCATCGACGCAGAAATTGTGGTTCTGGCTGGTGATCTCCACCCGCCCCGACAGCTCGTTGCGCACCGGATGGTTTCCGCCGTGGTGCCCGAAGGGAAGTTTGTAGGTCCGTCCACCGAACGCCAGACACAGCAGTTGATGACCCAGGCAGATGCCGAATGTCGGCACACCTGCCTCCACCACCGCACGGATCGTCTCGGGCGCGCCGACCACCATCTCGGGATCCCCGGGTCCGTTCGAGAGGAACACGCCGTCGGGAGACATGGCGAGGATCGCGTCAGCGGGAGTGGACGCCGGCACCACCGTGACCGTGGCCATGGAGGCCAGGCAATCGAGGATCGTCGTCTTGATGCCGTAGTCGACCGCGACCACGCGGTGCTTGCCGGTGCCCACGGTGTACGGCTCGGGGGTGGTGACGAGGGACACGAGATCGACGCCGGAGGTACCGGATTCGGCCCTTGCAGCAGCGAGGAGAGGATCGGTGTCGGCGTCCCCGAATGCACCCCGGAGCGAGCCCGATTCCCTGAGGAGGCGGGTCAGGCGACGGGTGTCCACCCCCGCGATTCCCGGTAGACCGGCCCGCACCAGGTGGTCGTGGAGATCCTCGGTGTTGCGCCAGTTGCTGGCTCGGCGCGACAGGTCGCGCACGACGACCCCGCGGGCAAAGGTGCCGCGGGATTCGGCGTCCAGGGAGGTGGTGCCGTAGTTGCCGATGTGGGCGGTGGTGAAGGTGACGATCTGTCCCGCGTAGGACGGATCGGTGAGCACCTCCTGGTAGCCGGTCATGGTCGTGTTGAAGACCACCTCACCCGACGCGATGCCCCCGACCGGCTCGGCACCGATGGCCTCCCCCTCGAAGACGGAACCATCCTCCAGGACGAGTTGAATCTCCGGTGCGCGACTCATGCTGCGATCTCCCCGTCCTGCATGACGACTCGACCGAGGTACACCGTGTGGTGAACCGCTCCCGTGAGTTCCATTCCGTGCCACGGCGTGTTCCGGCTGCGACTGGCCAGGGCGTCCCTGGACACGACGAGTCGGGTACTGAGGTCCCACACCGTCAGGTTCGCCGGCTCGCCAGCAGCAATGGGACGGCCCTGGCGGTCGGCGATGCGGGCAATGCGGGCGGGATTCCAGGACATGGCGCGAACCAATGCGACCGGATCGAGGCCGACCGAGGTGGCCACCACCGAAAGTGCGGTCTCGAGACCGATCATCCCGGGTGGCGCGGCGTCGAGGGGCTGCTCCTTCGAGTGGTCGGGATGTGGTGCGTGATCGGTGGCGACGGCATCTATGGTCCCGTCGCGGAGGCCCTCCCGGAGCGCCTCGACGTCGCGCATCGTCCGCAGGGGTGGATTCACCTTGAAGACGGGGTCGA
>JAULXU010000017.1:0-3694 GCA_032118285.1 Ilumatobacteraceae bacterium | reverse complement strand
GCCTCGCCAGCGCGCGGGGGCCGCGCTCGGCGGGCGGCGCTGTGCAGTTGTGACGACCGATGGCGCCGATGCGGCGCGCCTTCGCCTTCGGCTGCGGTCTGACCCCTCGTCTCGGAACGCCGCGCGCTTGTCGACCGCCGTCCGCTCGCGCCACTCCACGAGCCGCGGACACGCGCGGCAACCCGTGATGTCGCTGTCGAGTCCGGCGAAGGAATCCATCGCGTCACAGTAGGTTGGGGAGCGATGGCAACGCGCAGGAAGTCCCGCCCGTCCCCGCACCCGCGCGCCATGACCCTGCTGCTCGTGCGCCACGGCCAGACCCCGACGACCGGTCGCGTGCTGCCGGGGCGCGCCCCCGGTCTGCACCTCGCCGCCGAGGGGGTCGCGCAGGCCGAGCGGGCCGCCGAGCGCATCGCCGAGCTCGGCAAGGTGGACGCGATCTATGCCTCGCCCCTGGAGCGCACCCGCGAGACCGCCGCACCGATCGCCCGGGCGCTCGGGCTGCGCGTCCAGCGCGACAAGGGACTGCTCGAGTGCGACTTCGGCGACTGGACGGGAGCGGAACTGTCCAAACTCGCCAAGCTCCCGGAATGGAGCATCGTGCAGCGCTCGCCCGGCAGTTTCCGTTTCCCCGGTGGCGAGAGTTTCGTCGAGATGCAGGGACGCATGGTCGGGGCGCTTTCCCGCATCGCCGCCCTCCACCCCGGGGGAACCGTGGTGTGCGTCTCGCACGCCGATCCCATCAAGGCCGCCGTCGCCCACTACCTGGGAACCCACATCGACCTGTTCCAGCGCATCGTCATCTCGCCCTGCTCGGTCACCGTCGTGGCGGCCGGCCCTTCGACCCCCGTCGTCCTCACCGTCAACTCCACGGGCGGGGGTCTCACCGCCCTGCGGCCCTCCTGACCCGCCTGCCACACTGGACGAGATGGTGTATCTCAACTCCGAGGATCCCGACGGTTTCGCCCCCGGCGCCATCGGAGCGCCGGGGCAGCGCGTGTTCTTCCTGCAGGTGCGGGCCGAGGGATGGACGGTCAACGTGCGGTGCGAGAAGCAGCAGGTCGCCGAACTGGCCCGACACCTGCGCATCATGCTCGACGACCTCCCCGAACCCGATGCCGACGACGCCGACGCGGCGCGGATGATCGAGCCCGTCGCCGAGGACTTCATCCTCGGCTCCATCGGCCTGGGTGTCGATCGGGCCGCGGCGCGCATGATCGTTCAACTCGAGGAGATGGCGGTGATCGACGAGGACGACATCGAGGAGCTCGCCGGCCTGGCCGGTGACGACCTCGACCTCGACATGGACACCTCGTCCGTGAGGGTCCTCATCACTCCGAGCCAGGCGCGGGCCTTCTGCGACGCCGCCGAACGCGCCGTGTCCGGGGGTCGGGGCACGTGCCGGTGGTGCGGCGGACCCGTCGATCCGTCCGGACACGCCTGCCCCCGCTTCAACTGATGTCGGCGGACCCGGCCCTGCTGGCGGCCATGTCGGCGGCCCGACTCGTGATCGAGGACCGCATGCCGAACTCCTCGAACGCCACTTACCTCGTCACCTTCACCGACCACGAGGGCACGGAGCGGCGCGGCATCTACAAGCCCCTCCTCGGCGAGCGCCCGCTGTGGGACTTCGAACCCGGTCTGTGGAAACGGGAGGTGGCGGCCTTCGTCCTGTCCGAGGCGCTCGGATGGGACCTCGTCCCGGCCACGGTGGCGGGCGAGGGTCCGCTCGGCGAGGGATCGCTTCAGTTGTTCGTGCCCCACGATCCGAACGTGCACTACTTCACGTTGCACGAATGCCGCCCGGACCTGCACGACGCGCTGCGGAGGCTGGCGGTGTTCGACATCGTGGCCAACAACACCGACCGCAAGGGCGGACACGTGATTCTCTGCCCGGACGACATGCCGCGGGGAATCGACCATGGTGTGTGTTTCTCGGACGAGTTCAAGCTGCGCACGGTCATCTGGGACTTCGGCGGCGAGAAGATGGACGAGGAATTCGTCGCACCGGTGGCGGAGTTGGTCGCCGACCCCGGACGATGTGCGGGCCTGTTCGACGGGTTGCTCGACGAGGCCGAGGTCGAGGCGCTCGTGGAGCGGGCCTCATGGGTCACCGCTCACCGTCGCTTCCCATCCCCCTCCTCGCGACACCAGTATCCGTGGCCGTTGCTGTGAGACCGGAATGAACGGTCACCTCGACGAGCTCGTGCATCGCGCCGACCTCGACGGACTGGTGCGCCACGTGGACGCCACCTGCTCCTCGCGCGACTGGGACCATCTGGTGGAGGTCCGAGACTCCGCCCGTGCCGCAGTGTCCACCGGCCGTCAGTTGTGGCCGATCGCCACCCTCGCGAACCACCGCCTCGCTCTGCTCGCCCCGGCGCCGCACGCGGTGCGGGCCCTCGATGACTCCTCGCGACTGTTCATGCCGGGGCCGGTGAGCGAGATCCTGGCGGTTCACCACACCTGGGATGAACTCTCTCCCCATCTGCCTCCCGGACACGACCGATCGCTCGTCGCCCACGAGCGGACCCTGCGCGGCGACGTCATCGACGATGAGGAGCCCGACGTGCTGGAGATCGGCTGGGTGCTCCGCGACTGGGAGCCCGCATACGCCCTCGCCGACTACGGCGACGACGGCGTGGACGCACCGGCTCCGGCCTCGAGCACCCCCGTCGAGCCGAACCGGGCGGTGCCTGCGAGCGCCCTCGACGATCCCGAGACGGTCAACGCCTTCCGACGTCTCGTCGAGCCCTGGACCGCGCAGTCGAACGGCACCGCCGCGGCCGCCCTCGCCGAGGGCGGGCCGCTCGAGGCTCTCGGGGCGCTCGGACACACCGACATCCGTCTCGCCCGCATCGGCACGGCGGAAGCGGTGTCGCTGCTGGCCTGGGCGGCGGCGAGCGGGGGTGCGCACGGCAAGCGCCGCGGCGCCGCCACCGGGCGCGCCGAGGCATGGTGGTTGCTCGCGGTGTTCACCGGACTCGACGAGGACTGGCCGTGCCAGCCCGCGTGGTTAGACGAGACGGTCGGGTCGCTCGAGTTCCATGCCTGGACACATGACGGAGCCCCCACCGCGGGATGGGGGCTCGGTCTCGTGGTGTGCGATCCCTCCGAAGGGATCTCGCTGGCGATGGCCGCGTCGGACCATCACTGATCGGAGCGGCGATCAGCCTCGGGACTTGAGGGCCTCGATGAGCTTCGGGAGGACCTTGTGCACGTCGCCCACGATGCCGAGGTCGGCGACACCGAAGATCGGCGCCTCCTTGTCCTTGTTGATCGCGATGATGTTCTTCGAGCCCTTCATGCCCACCATGTGCTGCGTCGCACCGGAGATGCCGGCCGCGATGTAGACGCTGGGCTTGACGACCTTTCCGGTCTGGCCCACCTGGTACGAGTACGGGACCCATCCGGCGTCCACGATCGCGCGCGAGGCTCCGGGCGCACCCTTGAGCAGCGTGGCCAGTTCCTCGACCAGACCGAACTTGTCCTGCTCGCCGAGGCCGCGTCCGCCCGACACGACGACATCGGCCTCATCCAGCTTGGGACCGGAGGTCTCCTCGACATGGACGGCCACGACCTTCGCGCCACCGGTGGTGCCGAGGTCCGGCAGGGCCACGGGGGTCACCGCCGCCGCGGATCCACCGGCGGATTCGGGGGCGAAGCTCTTGGGGCGGAAGGCGGCCAGCCACGG
>JAULXU010000016.1:0-2490 GCA_032118285.1 Ilumatobacteraceae bacterium | reverse complement strand
GGTCCGGGCCTCAGTAGCCTTGGGGGATTCCTATGAAGGTCGCCGTGATCATGCGGACGTTCGAGCGTCCCGTCCTCCTCGCTAGGGCGGTCGCCAGCGTGTGCCAGCAGACATTCTCCGACTGGGAACTGGTCATCGTGAACAACGGGGGTGCCCCCGGTCCTGTCGACTCGGTGGTCGCGGCTGCCCGCGCGGGGTCTGTTCCGGGAACAATCACCGTCCTCCACCTGCCCGAGCGGATGGGGATGGAGGCTGCATCCAACGCGGGGCTGCGGGCGAGTAGTTCCGAGTATTTCGCCATCCACGACGACGACGACGTGTGGCATCCCGATTTCCTGTCGGCTACCGCGGCCGAACTCGATGCGCAGCGGGAGAGGGCGGCCGTGGTCACTTCCCTCACCAAGGTGATCGAGACGATGAAGGGCGGGAAGGTGTGGCCCGTCCGGGAGGAGTCCTTCTGGCTCAATCCCGGCCGGCTGACATTCAGGGGGATGATCGGCGCGAACACATTCCCCCCGATCGCGGCGCTCTTCCGCAGGTCATTGCTGGACGCCATCGGCGCGTTCGACGAGTCCCTTCCCGTTCTCGGTGACTGGGAGTTCAACCTCCGGGCCGTGAGGGCCGGCGGATTCACGTTCCTGCCCCGCGTGCTGGCGCGGTACCACGTGCGAACGCCCGACAGTGACCGTGCGGCATCGAATTCGATAGTCGACGGAGAGTCGCTGCATCGTTCCGTGAAGCTCCAGCTGCAGGACCGGTGGCTGGGGGAGACCGTCGACGGCGTCAACAAGGGGCTTCTGTCCGTTCAGGCGCAGGCGGCCGACGACATTGCGGAGACACGGCTGACAGGTGTTCGGTCGGTCGCCGAGGTCGACGTGGAGGCCATCGCCAACCGAACCGCCGACATCCTCGCCACCAGGCGCGCGACGCGTCGAATCCTCCGCGGGCTGCGGCATCCCGGCCACGCACTCCGCGCGGTCAAGCGAATCCTCGCCGGGTGAACCTGCGGTGACGCCGGACGAACTTCTCGATGCCCACCCGGGCGCGAGGGTGCTCACACTCGACTTCTTCGACACGCTCGTCACCAGGTCTGTCGCCCAGCCGACCCACGTCTTCGCCCTCATCGAGCAGGTTCTCCGCGGGTCCGGGGATGACCGCTGGCGCGGGTTCGCGGTCCGGCGGGTGACGGCGGAGCGTGCCGCGAGAGCAGTGGCCGAGCGCCGCGGCGACGGTTCCGATGTCATCATCGACGAGATCATCTGCCACCTCGCAGTGGACATGGGCCTGTCCCTCGCGGACCGTGCCCTCCTCGTGGATCTCGAGCGGCAGACGGAGCTGTCCGTAGCGCGGCCTGTGCGCTTCGGTGTTGAGATGCTGGCGGGGGCGAGGTCACGGGGACTGCGTGTCGCCGTCGTGAGCGACAACTACATGCCCGCGGATCATCTGGTTGCCATGGCACACGCGGTGGGCATCGACATCTCGGACCTCGACGTGTTCGTGAGTTGCGAGCGCGGGGCCATGAAACACGACGGGGGGCTCTGGCCGGTCGTGCTCTCCGCGCTGGGTGTCGTGCCGGCCGAGATCCTGCATGTCGGCGACCTTGCCGATGCGGACGGCGACATCCCCGCCCGCTTCGGCATCTCGGCGTACGTCGAGGACTCGATGCGGCGGTCGCACCGCGAGCCCCTGAACACGGCACCGTCGGTGCTTCCGCTCTCGCGCATCGAGGCTGACAACCGGGACGACGCGCAGGGATCGCGGTGGGACGCCTCGATGAATCTCGCGCAGGGGGCACTGGCGGTCATCACGGCCGCACAGGTGCAGGATGTCATCGCTGCGGCTCGGCGGTCGGGTGCCGTGGGTGCTCACTTCACGGCGCGGGACGGGGAGAACGCCAAGCACGTGTACGACTCACTGCGCGAACGCGACACATCGTTCCCGCCCGCGACGTACACCGCCGTCTCCAGGTCGATGATGTGGCGGGCCTCTCTCGGTGCCGTGACCCCGGAGACGGTCCGCCGGTTCATCGGCGATGACGAGTTGCTCACGGCGTCCCGTGTCGCCCGCAGGTTCGGGTGCAGCTTCGGGGGTGCCGCGGACGCATCCATGGTCCTGACAGCCGAGGTGGCACGTGACCTGGTGCTCGCGCACGCGGCAGAGGTGGAGGAGGCATCTGCCGCCCTCCGCGCCCGCTTGCTGGAGTACCTGGATGCACAGGGGGTCACCGCGCCGGGCCACCACGTTGTGATGGACCTGGGGTGGACGGGGTCCGTGGTTGCCGACCTGGCCGGCATCGTCATGGCGGAGCGCCCGGGGACGACGTTCGAGGGCCGGTTCACCGCGCTCTACTGGGACGCCACCGCCACGCGGTCCCGCATCCCCGTGCACGGTCTTGCACTCGACGAATTCGGGTCGATGGACGACAACGTCCGGTTGCTGGGCGCCATGCGTTATCTCGAGTTGCTTCTCTCGGCGACGCACGGGACGGTG
>JAULXU010000015.1:0-3802 GCA_032118285.1 Ilumatobacteraceae bacterium | reverse complement strand
GGCCGTCCCCGGCGTGGTGGCCATTCCGGAGTCGAAGGCGAAGTCGCCGTCGGCGGGGCACCCGGTGAAGAAGTCCGTCGCCCGCACGTCCGCGGCAACAAAGTCCCCGGCTACAAGGTCCGCGGCAACAAAATCCCCCGCCAAAAAGTCCCCGGCCAAGAAGGCGACGGCCGGCGCGCAGGGGGCAAAGAAGGTGACGGCGAAGAAGTCGGCCGTGAAGAAGGCTCCGGCAAGGTCGGCCGCCCCTGCCAAGAAGGCGGTCGCCAAGAAGACCACGGCGAAGAAGGCGTCGCCACGGCCCTCGCCGGCCCCGGCAACCCGTCGTGCCCGACGCAGCCAGTAGTTTTCGGCGGTGATCCTCGCCACCTGGAACGTCAACTCACTCAAGGCGCGTCTGCCCCGGGTGCTCGCCTGGCTCGAGGAGGTGTCGCCCGACGTGGTGTGTCTCCAGGAGACCAAATTGGCCCAGGAAAAATTCCCCGACGCCGACCTCGCCGCGCTCGGGTACGAGTCGGTGCATTTCGGTCAGGGACAGTGGAACGGGGTGGCCATCCTCTCCCGCGCCGGTCTCGAGGAGCCCACGCCCAACTTCGCACCGGGGATCGAGCCCGATGGCGAGGCCCGCATCGTGTCGGCGACCTGCGGGGGGATCCGCGTGATGTCGGTCTACGTGCCAAACGGCCGCGCCCTCGATCACGACCATTACCGCTACAAGCTCTCCTGGCTGGGTCGCCTGCGCGAGCACCTCGACTCGACGTGCGACGCGGACGGCGATGTCGTCGTGGCCGGTGACTTCAACATCGCCCCCGATGACCGCGATGTCTGGGACGCGGCGGCGCTGGCTGGGGAGACCCATGTGAGCGAGCCGGAACGCTCCGCACTCGATGCCGTGTGCGGTTTCGGTCTGGAGGACACGTTCCGGCGCTTTCACGACGGAGGCGGGCTGTTCTCGTGGTGGGACTACCGCAACGGGTCGTTCCACAAGGGACATGGAATGCGCATCGACCTGGTTCTCGCGAGTCCGTCGGTGGCGGCACGGTCGGTCTGGACGACGGTGGACCGGAACGCGCGCAAGGGCGAGGGGCCGAGCGACCACGCGCCCGTCCTGCTTGAGGTCGCTCCGTGAACGGTGCCGGGGACGACGCGGTGTCGTTCCCCGCCTTCCACGAGCGCACCGCCGAGATGGGTCCGGGCGACCTCGCCCGCGTGCGACTCGCGGAGGCGACCCGGGGCTTCATCCGGGAGTCGCTGGTGTCGGCATCGGATCCGGCCGACATCCTCGCGGCGGCCGAACTCATCGAGGAGGCGCGCGCGCGCGTGAACCGCGCGGGAGCGACGGGCAACGTCGCCGCAGCCGACTCCCATTTCACCGACCGCAGCCCCTTCTACGGCGCGATGAATCCGCTCGCCATGCCGATGCAACTCGGCCGCGACGACGCGTTCGGCAACCACGGTCTCATCACGGGTCGCGCGGTGTTCACCGAACCCCACGAGGGTCCACCCGGCCACGTGCACGGCGGCTTCATCGCCGCGGCGTTCGACGAGGTGCTGGGCATGTCCCAGTCGCTCACGGGACGGCCGGGGATGACGGGACGACTCACCGTGACCTACAGGGCACCCACCCCGCTGCACGCCGAGATCGTGTTCCGGGGCTGGGTCGACCGAGTAGAGGGCAGGAAGATCCACACGAAGGGAACCTCGCATCACGGCGATGTTCTCTGCTCGGAGGCCGAGGGCCTCTTCCTCTCGTTCCCTCCGGACATGATCGATCGGCTCCGCAAGGGGCGCGATGTCAGCGGTCCGCGGTCGGCCCGAGGATAGGGAGCAATTCCCGGCCGAATCGGCGGGTGAACACCGGACCGAGGATTCCCTCGAGCGTCTCGGCATCGAGGGGGTGGGCGGCGAGGAGCGAGGCCATCTGGCGGTCCGTGAGCACGGCATCGGGCAGTGTGCGCGCCGAGCGTGCCCGGACCTCGCGCCACTCGCGCAGTGCAACTCCGACCGGGTCGGCGGGCGCCGCCCTCGGCACGAGTCGACGGAAGTCCTCTCCCGGAGCATCGCGCACCGGGGCGGCTGTCGCGAGAGAGGGCAACAGGGGGGACGGCCCGGTGCGTCGACCGTCGCGCGTGTCGGTCCAGCAGACGACGAGCCTGTCGGCGGCCCTGGTGAACGCGACATAGGCGAGGCGGGCCTCCTCTGCCCGGGCGGCCGGCCCGCGAGCGGATCGATGGGGGAGCATGCCCTTCTCCGCGGCAGCGACGACGACCACGGGCCACTCGCGTCCCTTGGCCGCGTGGAAAGTGAGCACGTCGACGCCCTCGGCCTCCCGGACGTCGCCCGACGTGGCGAGCCAACTCGAGAATCCTCGCCCGTCGACCGACCCGGAACGGTGGGTGTCGAGATAGGCGCGCACCTGGGTGGCCACGATGTGGTCCATCTCCCGCGGTTCGTATTCGCCCGAGTCGAGGATGTCGCACGACCACGTCATCAACTCGTCGCGCCCCGTGAGCGCGGTGGCGGCCGACACCGCCCTGCTCCAGTCGGCACCGCCCGTCCTGGTGCGCACGGGGATGCCCGCGCGTTCGAGGATCGAGCGAACGATCCCGACGGAGGCGTTCACCCTCACGAGGACTGCGATCTCGTCGAGGCGCCGGCCCTCGGCCACCGCCTCGTTCACGGCCCCGGTGATCCGTGCGGCCTCGGCCGCTCCGTCGGCGCAACGCTCCAGCCGGACAGGGTCGCCCGGAGGTCGCATCGACGTCGCCTCGGCCATTTGTCCATCCCGTGCGAGCGCCTCCACGGCGAAGCCGACGATCTCGGGTGTGCAGCGGTAGTTCGACGGCAGGACGATGATGCGGGCTCCCCGGTCGAGGCCCGGAAGATCGGAGAGCAGGCCGCTGTCGGAGCCGTTGAATCCGTAGATGGCCTGGTTCGGGTCGCCGACGAGAAAGAGGTCGGGCGCGTCGCCCGCCAGCGTCCGCAGGAATTCCCACTGCAGGGGGTTCATGTCCTGTGCCTCGTCCACCGAGAGGTGACGGAAGCGGAACCGCACCGACTCGACGAAGCGGGGGTCGCGCCGCGTCTCGTCCACCGCGAACGAGAGGTAGTCGTTGAGGTCGACCACCCCGCGCCGGCGCTTCAACTCCGTGTAGGCAGCGAGGACCTCGACGAGTCTTTTCTCGGGCAACGGAACGTTGCGGCCCGCATCACGGGCCGCCGCCGCCGTCGCGCGGGAGTCGAGGAGCAGGGACGAACCCCAGTCGTGCAGGGAGAGGAGGTCGGGGACGAGACCGCCGCGGCGGGCATCGTCACCGAGTGCCGCGGACATGATCGACGAGCGATTGGTGGCGATGAGGGGCGGCCGCCGACCCTGGTCCTCGCACCGCTCGTGCAGGATGCGTCGTCCCACCGCGTGGAAGGTGCCCACGACCGGTGAGCCCCCGAGGTCGAACCGGTGCAGACGGGTGCGCATCTCGGTGGCGGCCTGTCTGGTGAACGTGATGGCCAGCATGCGTGCCGGGTCGGCATCGTCGGCGAGAACCCGCCAGGCGATGCGTCGGGTGAGGACTGTGGTCTTGCCCGAACCCGCACCCGCTCGCACGACGATGAGGCCGGCCGGTGCCGTCACGGCCTCGCGTTGGTCGGCGTCCAGTCCGCGCACCACCGCGTCGAGGTGGGAACCCTCGCCATCGGTGGAGAGCTCGCGAAGGGGGGACATCCCGTGAAAACTAGGGGATGGGTGGACCGGCGCGCCCGTCCGGGTCGCCGACTACCCTCTCATCATGGCGTTTCCGGCCCGGCT
>JAULXU010000014.1:0-2478 GCA_032118285.1 Ilumatobacteraceae bacterium | reverse complement strand
GGGCATCGAGGGGACCGATGGGGAATCCGTGGCACATCACGACTCCGGGCGTGGTGTGATCGCGCACGGACGGGAGGGCCAGATACCGCGCGAGGACGAGACCGCCGGAGAGGAAGGTCCCGTTCAAGTCGAACCCCCGTGCGCCCCGGTCAGGAGCGGGGTTTGCGGTGGCGCCGGGATGCGCCGGGTGTGGCGAGCGTGTAACCGCGATTGCGGGCTTCGGCGAGGGAGTCGGGTCCGAAGCAGATTCCCACACCCTGTTCGACGATGTCGTCGATGACCGCCGGGTCCTCCCATGAGTCGAGGTCGTAGACGAACTGCGTGCGCTTGTCACCGAGGAACCGGGTGTGCTCGAACTTCACGGGACGCTCCATGGCGACCACCTTAGCCACCGGCACTAGGTTGCCGTCATGAACCGCACCGCTCCCGACCGGGTCGACTTCTGGTTCGACCCCATGTGTCCCTACGCGTACCAGACCTCGAGGTGGATCCGCGAGGTGCGGGACGCACTCGGCTTCACCGTCCGGTGGCGCTTCTTCAGTCTCGAGGAGATCAACCGCGAGGAGGGCAAGAAGCACCCGTGGGAGCGCGATCTCGCCTACGGCTGGACACCGATGCGCGTGGCCGCCTGGCTGCGTCGACACGACAACGATTGGTGCGGCCGTTTCTACGAGGCCTGCGGCAACGCGTTGCACGTGGAGGGTCGCCGCTTCTACGACAAAGAGGTCGCACTCGACCTGCTTGCCGGGGCGGGCCTGCCCGTCGAGGCGTGGGACGAGGCACTCGCCGATCCCACGACCCACGACGACGTGCGCTACGACCACGAGGACGCCGTCGAGCGGTTCGCCGCCTTCGGCGTTCCCCTCATCGCGATCCCGGGCGGTCGCGCGGTGTTCGGACCCGTGGTGCTGCCGGCGCCGACGGGTGACGAGGCGCTCGCACTGTGGGACCTCACGGTCGCGTACTCGCGCACCGCCGGGCTGTTCGAACTGAAGACCCCCAAGACCGCGGAGGACATGGCCATGATCGGCTCGATCTTCTCCCCGTACCTCGAGGGGCGCCAGTGGCGCACCGTCATGAACCCCGCACCCTGACCGGGGCGCACCGAACCGGGAGGCCACGATGATCCCCACCGACACACTCGACAAACTCGCCGAATGCTTCGACGCACTCGAAGCCCTCGGCGCGACGCTCTCAGAAGAGCAGTGGAAGACACCCACGCAATTGCCCGGATGGTCCGTGCAGGACAACCTCTCCCACATCATCGGCACCGAGCGGGTCCTCGCGGGCCTTCCCGACACGGAGCACCGCGCCGCGGACCTCACCCACGCCAGGAACCCCATCGGTGAGATGAACGAGCACCAGGTGGACTCGCGTCGATCGCTGACGGGTGCAGCAGTGTTCGCCGAATTCCGCGACGTCGCCCGCATGCGCATGGAACAACTGCGCGGGGCCGACGACGCCTACTTCGCCCGCGAGAGCTTCACCCCCACCGGGCCGGGCACGGTGGCCGATTTCCTCCACATCCGGGTGCTCGACTGCTGGACCCACGAACAAGACATGAGACGGGCGCTCGGGATGCCCGGGCACCGGGGTGGTCCCGCCGCCGAGCACACCATCGACCGGCTCATCCGCACCATTCCCATCGTCGTGGGAAAGCGCGCCGCCACGCCCGAGGGGAGTTGGGTGCGCATCTCCGTGACGGGGGGCCTGGAGCGCACCATCGACTGCCTCGTCACCGACGGTCGTGCCGCGGTGGTGGACTCGGCCCCCGGCGAGCCCATGGCGATGATGGCGATGGATTCGGACGTGTTCCTCCAGCTGGCCACAGGTCGGGCCGGCATCGACGAACTGCGAGCCTCGGTCACCGTGGCCGGCGATGCCACACACGCCGCGAGGGTGCTCGCGGCGTTCAACATGATGATCTAGCCGGCGGGCGGGCCCACCGCGCCGATGGCGCCGAGGTAGGCCAGATGGGCCTCGACCACGCGCACGACGTCCACGTCGTCGAGGATGTCCACTCCGCGGTCGGCCGCCCGGGCCAGGAGGTGCGCCGTGAGGGCGTCCATGTCCACGACCACCTCGTCGAGGATGTCCTGACGGCGGTCCACGGTGTCCGGCGCCTGCAGTCCGCGCTCGCCCAACCAGTTCAGGTGCTCCCGCAGCATCGCTTCGACCTCGTCGAAGGTGACGCGCGCCTGAGAGTCGGATGGGAGTCGGTCGCCGACGAACACCACGGCCTCGTCGATGCGGTACACGACCCTCGGCGCGACGGCGTCGAGGCGCCGTGCCTCACGTCCCACCGTGACGGCGGCCGTGACGAACACGAGAATCGCGGTGAGCACGACGAAGACGACGGTGACGAACTCCACGGCGTCAGCCTACGGTTCCGCGTCGGTGCGGAACCTTTCGCACCCCGCACGCACTCGAGCCCGGGCACGGGGCCCGGGCTCGGTCGATGCTGTGCCGCGCGGGGCG
>JAULXU010000013.1:0-4014 GCA_032118285.1 Ilumatobacteraceae bacterium | reverse complement strand
GCGGACGATGTTCCGGCAGATCTTGTCGATGTTCCGCCGTCCGGACGGGATGTTCCGTTCGATCCACGACAGGTGCGAGGCGATGTCCTTTGCCACCTCCGCGTGCTCCGGGGAGTGCACCGAGTGCATGGTCGCGTAGTTCGCGGCCGCCCGGAGCAACTGGTCGAGGGGCACCGTGGATGTGTCGTTCTCCACCTGCGCACAGAGATGGTAGAGGATGCCTGTGTCCATGTTGCCGAAGTGCGCGCCGACGAACCCGAGTTCGTCGATGTGCCGGCTGAGCCTGTTGTGGATGGCCACCTTGGTGACCCCGCCGTTCATCCTCGCCAGGTCCGCCAGCGAATGGTCCTCGTCGGCGAACGCATCGAACAGAAGTGTCCTGTCCGCAGGCGTCGGCTGTGCTGCGATCAGAAGGCGTTTCAGGAGCAGCGCACGCAGCAGGGCCTCCTTGCGCAGGAAGCGGGCCGACGTGTGGGCCATTGCGCGGGCCTCCTTCTCGTCGGCGACTGCCGCGAATAGGTACGTGGCGAACCGGGAACGCCGGTCCTCGTCGGCCTGACGGAGCACCTCTGCCTCCGTGGCCTCGCCGAGGCGGACGCTGACGAACTCCTCGGGGCCGCCCGGCAGTCGGCTGTTCTCCCCCACCACAGCCATGTTCAGGTCGTCGTCCCTGCGGAAACGGCTGCGCCACATGTCGACGACGGCCTGGTCCACCGCGACCTTCGCTACGGCGTTCATGTTCGCGACGGGGCGCCGCCTGACCATCGCCAGCGCCTTGACGGATGCCTCCTGGACCAGCTCCTTCTGGAACCGAAACTCCAGCCCCCCGCGTGCCGCGCGTTTGCTGACCTGCGCCACGACGGCCTTCTCGACCGACTTGCCGACAGCGTTCGCTTCCTTCGACGTGTCGCCGTTCCTCCGCGACGTGGCCATGGCGCCTCCTTGCCTCTGCGGCGTTGCCCTTGACGGTTTCCCGTCGGCTCCGTCAGTACCGGATGCCGGACAACGGACGAACAGGAGAACCAATGGACATCTACTTCCACCCAACCTATACGGACGTCGAGAATGCGACCGAGACAACCCGCAAGTCGCAATTGATCGCGACGTCCCTCTACACCGACCCCATCCCGAACGTGCGCGTCGTCAGCCCGATGGACTTCACCGGCGAAGCGGAGCGACTCGCCGCCGTCGCCCACAGCCGCGCCTATCTCGAGGCCGTGCGCACCGGCACCCCGACCGACGTCGCACGCAGCAACGGACTCGCGTGGTGCCCGAACCTCTACGGGATGGCCATCGCCCACTCCGCCGGACTCGTTGCCGCTGTCGACACCGCACTCGCCGGCGACACCACTTCGGGCAGTCTCTCGTCGGGGCTGCACCACGCATCGCGCACCGCCGGCATGGGATTCTGCACCATCAACGGGGTTGCCGTGGCCGTGTACGCGGCCCTCGCACGCGGGGCGACCAACGTGCTCGTGCTCGACATCGACGCCCACTGCGGCGGAGGAACGTTCGACATCCTCGGCGCGGACCCCAGGTTCACCCAGATCGACGTGAGCACCTCGTTCACCTACGACCGCTTCCCCTCATCGGGCAACCACCGCAGAATCCCGGCGCACTCGGGTGACTACCTGCAGCGCATCGAGGAGGCGCTCGACCACGCGGCGTCGCTCCCCGCTCCCGACATGGTCGTGGTGAATGCCGGAATGGACCCCGTGAACGACGGCGTGCCCGTGGACGACATCGCCGTGCGGGAGCGCCTGGTGCGTGACTTCGTGGGCTATACCCCTGCCGTGTTCGCCATCGCCGGCGGCTACGGATGGGGAGGCCACAGTTACGACGACATCGTGTCGTGGCACCGCCTCACCATCTCGGAATGGGCCTCCCGCTGAGTTGACCGGGTTGCCGACCGCCGTCACTACTGTCGGGAACGACACTCAGGGGGTCGAACATGAACGAACGCGGGCATCTGTACGTCGTCGACGGGGACCTGACGCGGATCGCATGCGATGCGTGGTTGCTGCCGACCGACGACCACTTTGACATCACTGAGGCGTGGCATTCGGTGGTGCCGGTCGACAGAAAGTGGCGATTGACCGGTCATGAATGGCCCGTCACGGAGAACGGGATGCTTGATGACGGGAACCGCATCATCAAGTACCGGGGGCACCACGACGGGGCCGAGATCTATCTCGCCCGCATCGGGCATCGAGAGGCCGACCCGGGGGTCTATTCGGGCGCCGCCCTCGAGTTCCTCAGAAAGGCCACCGACGCATTCGCGGGGACCGGCAGGCTCCCCAGGCTTGCCATCAACCAGATCGGGAGCGGCCACGGCGGCGGACGGCAGGTCCGGGGCGAGGTGCTCGACCATCTGCTGCGCGAGATCGAACGGGTCCTCGCAACCGGCATCGTGCGCGCCGACGTGATCCTCGTGTGCTGGGGCGAGAAGGCGGAGGCGGCCGCGCAGCACGGACGGCTGGTCATGACAGGTGATGTTGCGTCGTCGCAGACATGGCACTTCCCCGCCGACAACGCCGCCCTCCACACGAGAGCCCAGTCCCTGGCACGGCATTTCCGCAACAGGAATGCCTGCATCTTCATGGGGGCCGGCGTCAGTGGCGGCGCCGGTCTGCCGATGTGGGACGAACTTCTCGAGTCCATCGCGCGGGACAACGCCGCACGCCCCGGGTCTGGCCGCTTTCACGACACCGAGGACAATCTCGAGCGGGCCGCCATCCTGTCGCACTCGCTCGGCAGCGAGGTGTTCGCCAGGGAGATCTCCGCGCGGCTCACCTCCCCCAAGTACTCCCTCATGCACGGCCTCCTCACGTCGCTGCCGTGCGAGGAGTTCGTCACCTCGAATGTCGACCAACTGTTCGAGGCATCCTGCGCAACCAAGAACGGCGGCATCACCGTCCTCCCCTCGCTGGACGAGCATCACCTGATCGACCGCTGGGTGCTGAAGATCCACGGCTGCGTGTCGAAACCGGGAACCCTGGTCTTCACCAAGGAGGACTACGAATCGGCGGTGTCGTCCCGGCGTGCGCTTTTCGGCGTGCTCCAGGCGCTCCTCCTCACACGCCACATGGTCTTCGTGGGGTACAGCCTGAAGGACAGCGACTTCAGGCAGATTGTCGACGAGGTGAAAGCGGCAATCGGCAGCGAACGTGACGGGAGGAAGCTGGGCACGGTTCTGACACTGTTCGACGACCCCGTGAGACGGAAGGAGTTCGGCGACCTCTTCGACATCATTCCCATGCGTTCCGCGACCGCCCCGACCGCGGACGACGAGGATGCGGGCGCCAGGATGATGTCCGCCGTCAGGGACCTCGAGCGGTTTCTGGACCTCGTCGGCATGCTGGCCTCCGACCGGGCGGCGTTCCTCCTGGACACCAGGTACACGGACCTTCTCAGCCCGGAGGAACGCACTCTCTCCCACGCGCTGATGGGCGTCGTCGAAGTGTCGCGGGACTCACGCGAGGCAAGTGGCTGGGACCAGGTGTGGGAGCTGCTCAGCAAGCTGGGCGCACACCCCGAAGACATCGGCAGGGACCGCCCTTCGTCGCTGCACGGTGTGACCCACAAGGGCTCCGACTGAGTCAGCCCGACGCCGCGGGGCGCTCACTAGTCGATGTCGGTGCAGTAGGACACGAGCGGGTGGTCCGGGCCCGCAATCCGCGTGACCGTGGTGGCAACGGCCTGGAGCTGTGTGGCCGCCCGCGTGTCGCCGAGGCGCAGCACAAGGTGCAGGCGCTTCGCCGCGGCGGCGAGAGTGGGGATGGCCACCTCGCCGTGCACCTCCATCCGGTGCCGCTCGATGATCGTCCGTTCCGCCAGCGCATCCTCCAGACGCCCCACACGCTCGAGACCCGATGCGATGTGCGCGCGCAGCACGAGCACGGCTTCGGAGTCCTCGCCGTGGGAATCCTCGTAGGACGCGAGCTTCGCCCTCAGTGCCGCCTCGTCGAAGTCGAGACCGGACATCATCACCTCGAGGTTGTAGCGGCTGGTCTC
>JAULXU010000012.1:11070-15430 GCA_032118285.1 Ilumatobacteraceae bacterium | reverse complement strand
TCCCCTCGACTCCTCGAACCTCGTCGTTCGCGCCCTCGCGGCCTGCGGACGCACCGCCGAGGTGCGGGTCACGAAGAACATCCCCCACGGGGGCGGACTCGGCGGCGGGTCCACCGATGCCGCCGCGGTGCTGCGCTGGGCGGGTTGGACCGACCCGGTGCGGGCCGCCGCGCTCGGGGCCGACGTGGCGTTCTGTCTCTCGGGCGGACGGGCCCGCGTGACCGGCATCGGCGAGATCCTCGAGCCGCTTCCCGCCGATGATCGACTCGTCGTCACCCTCGTCGTGCCGCCCGTGCAGGCATCGACACCGCTCGTGTACCGCACGTGGGACGACATGGGGGGGCCGGTCGGTGACAACGGCAACGATCTCGAACCGGCCGCGGTGACCGCGGTGCCGGAGCTCGCCGAGTGGCGCGATGCCATCGTCGACGCCACGGGGACGCGGCCGATGCTGGCGGGGTCCGGGGCCACGTGGTTCCTGCACGGAGACCACTCCCGGGAACTCGGGGATTTGGCAACCAACCGTGGAGCCCGCATCGTGGTGACGCGCGCACGACCGGACGGTGGAACCGCCGCTACGGCGGAATAGGCACTACTTGCGGCGCTGATGACGCGTGCGGCGGAGCATCTTCTTGTGCTTCTTCTTCCGCATGCGCTTGCGACGCTTCTTGATCAGAGAACCCATAAGACCGTTGAAACTATCGGAAAACGGACGAAACCGGGAAATCCGATACCGTCTGCCGAGTCTCTCCGGGGTCGTCCAATGGCAGGACAGCGGGTTTTGGTCCCGAGAATAGGGGTTCGAATCCTCTCCCCGGAACGATGAAGATCGACGTTCTCGTTCTCGCCGCCGGCGAAGGATCGCGCATGCGTTCCCACCATCCCAAACCCCTGCACCTCATCTGCGGGCGTCCGATGGTGCTCCATGTCCTCCACGCACTCGAGCACACCTCGCCCCGCGAGGTGGCGGTCGTGGTCGGTCACGGCGCCGACGCCGTGCGGGAGACCGTCTCGTCACTCGCCCCTGCCTGGGTCCGTCCCGTGTTCGCCGAGCAGCACGAGCGCCGCGGCACCGGCGACGCCGCCGCCGTCGGCCTCGCCGCACTCTCCGACGACGTCCACGATGACGGCTCCCCGGGCGACACCCCGCTTCTCACGTCCGCCACGCTCGGGCGCCTGGTGCGGGAGCATGCCGCGGGCGGGACCGCGGCGACCGTCCTGACCGCCGACATGGACGACCCCTCCGGTTACGGGCGCATCATCCGTGATACGACCGGTCGGGTGGTGCGCATCGTCGAGGACCGGGACGCCGACGACGCCGAGAGGGCGGTGCGCGAGGTCAACACGGGCGTCTACGTGTTCCGCCGCTCCCTGCTCGGTCCGGCGCTCGCCGGTCTCGGCACGGACAACGTCCAGGGCGAGTACTACCTCACCGACGTCGTCGCCGCCCTCGCCGACGACCCCGCCGGGGTGGCCGCGGTGCGGGTCGACCCGGCCGAGACCGCCGGGGTGAACGACCGGTTGCAGCTCGCCATGGCCGAGCGCGAGCTGCGGGCCCGCATCAATCGGGCGTGGCTCCTCGCGGGCGTCACGATGCTCGATCCCCGCCTCGCGCTCATCGACGTCACCGTGACCATCGGCCGCGACGTCACCATCTACCCGGGGGCGATCCTCCAGGGCGCGACGATCATCGGCGACGGATGCGAGATCGGCCCCGACACGCGTCTCACGGACTCGATCGTGGGCGAGGGTGCCCGCGTCGCCAACTCGGTGGCGGAGGGGTCGACGATAGGTGCCGGGGCGCACGTCGGGCCCTACGCCGTCCTCGGTCCCGGGTCCTCCGTCGCGGCGGGCGCCGAGACCGGCCCGTTCTACACTGGGTCTCCATGACGACCGGTCCGCTCGAGAAGGTCACGACGAAGCGGCTGTCGCTCTACTCGGGACGCACCCACCCCACGCTCGCCGCCGAGGTGGCCGAGCACCTGAACATCCGCATCGGTGATGCCAACATCGTGCGCTTCGCCAACGGCGAGATCCGCCCGCGCTTCTCCGAGAGCATCCGCGGCGGCGACGTGTTCATCATGCAGTCGCACTACGGAACCGATGCGGGGTCGATCAACGACTCGATCATGGAACAGCTGATCATGATCGATGCCGCGCAGCGCGCCTCCGCCAAGCGCATCACCGCGGTGTGCCCCTTCTACGGCTATGCCCGTCAGGACCGGAAGGCGGAGGGCCGCGAGCCGATCACCGCGAGGATGATGGCGGACATGTTCAAGGCCGCCGGTGCGACACGGATGATCTCGATCGACCTGCACAGCGGTCAGATCCAGGGATTCTTCTCCGGCCCGGTCGACCATCTCACCGCCATGCCGGTGCTCGAGAAGTGGGTGCGGGAGAACGTCGACGACGGACTCGTCATCGTCTCGCCGGATGCCGGCCGCGTGAAGGTGGCGGAGCGGTTCGCCCAGCACCTCTCGGACAAGAACGCCGACGTCGCCTTCATCAACAAGCGGCGCCCCAAGGGCACGACCAACGTGGCCGTGGCCAAGGAGGTCATCGGTGAGGTGGAGGGCCGGTTGTGCATCCTCACCGACGACATGATCGACACGGGCGGCACCATCGTCTCGGCGGCGGAACTCCTCCTCGAGAGGGGCGCGAGCGAGGTGTGGGCCATGGCCACCCACGGGGTGCTCTCGGACCCGGCGCTCGAGCGCCTCGAGGCATCATCCATCTCCCGGGTCGTGCTCACGAACACGTTGCCACTCGCACCCGAGCGCATGATTCCCAAGATCGAGGTCCTTTCGGTGGCCAAGATCATCGCCGACGCCCTCGCCGCCGTATTCGACGAGACGAGCGTCAGCGAGCTCTTCGGGGGCGAGAACCAGCACTGACCGGGGCCCGGAGATGTCGGGCCTGCACCTCTGGGGGGTTCGGGCTCCCTCCCCCCTAGACTTGCGTGCCGTGTCCACTACTGCTGCTCTCACCGCCGAGACAGGCCGCGCCACCGGCAGCGGCCCCTCCCGTCGCCTCCGTGCCGATGACCGCATCCCCGGCGTCCTCTACGGACGCGGCATGCAACCCGTCTCCCTCTCGGTCGCGCGACGCGACCTGCGTGCCGCCCTCTCGGGCCCCGCGGGCCAGAACACCATCCTGTCGCTGAGCGTCGACGGCTCCACCTACAACGCCATCGTCAAGGAGATGCAGCGCCATCCGGTGCGCCGCAACGTGAGCCACGTCGACTTCATCCAGATCGACCTGGCCGCGGAGATCGTCGTCAGCATTCCCCTGCACCTCACCGGCTCCGCCAAGGCCGTCGTCGCCGCCGGCGGACTCGTCGACCCGTCCGTCGACTCCATCGAGGTTCGCGCAACTCCCGCCAATCTCCCGAACGAGATCCTCATCGACATCACCGATATGCAGCCCGACCAGGTCATCCGCCTCTCCGAGTTGCCCCTGCCCGCGGGTGTCGTCGCCACCGGCGACCCGGACATGCCGGTCGTGACCGTGCTCATCTCCCGTGCCGGAGTCGAGACCGCCGCAGCCGCGACCGAGGGTGCTCCGGCCGAGGGTGCCGCCGCGCCCGCACCAGAAGCGTCCGAGTGACCGCGGCGACCTGACGGTCGTCGACATTCCCCGTGCTGCGTCGCAAGGAACCCCGTCCGGTCGCCTCGGACGCCGACCGCACCCGGGTGCTCGTCGTGGGCCTCGGCAACCCCGGCAGTCAGTACTCCCGCACGCGACACAACGTGGGAACCGACGCGCTCGAGGTGCTCGCATCCCGTGCCGGAACCACACTCAAGGCCGGCCGTGACCGCGCCCTCACCGCCGAGACGCGCATCGCCGGCGTCCCCGTGGTGCTCGCCGTTCCCACCACCTGGATGAACGAATCCGGAGAGGCCGTGGGACCACTGGCACGCAGATGGAAAGTGGACGATCCGGCCCGCATCGTCATCGTCCACGACGAACTCGATCTCGAGCCCGGCATCGTGCGCGTCAAGGTGGGGGGCGGACTCGCCGGCCACAACGGCCTCAAGTCCGTGTCCCAGCACCTGCGCACCGACGACTACGTCCGCGTGCGCATCGGCGTGGGCAAGCCCCGCACCAAGGAACAGGGCGCGGACCATGTGCTCTCGCGCATACCCGCCGCGGAGCGCAAGATGCTCGACGTCGCCGTCGAGGTCGCCGCCGACGCGGTGGAGGCTCTCGTGGGCGGCTCGGTCGAGGCCGCCATGCGGGAGTTCAACGGCCGGTGAGTCGCCCCGGCGCACCGGCGCGACTCTCCCCGCTCGCCGTCCGCGCCGCGGACGAGCCCGTCCTCCTCGGACTGGCGGGTCGACGCAACTCGGTGATCGCCGTT
>JAULXU010000012.1:0-11060 GCA_032118285.1 Ilumatobacteraceae bacterium | reverse complement strand
CCGCACGAGCAGGCGCCATCGCCGCGCTCGCCGCCGGCAACGAGCGTCGACCCGTACTCGTGGCGGTGCCCACGGGCACCGCCGCCGATCAGCTCGCCTCCGATCTCGAGGCCTGGTTCGGGCCCCACGAGGTCGCACTTCTCCCCGCGTGGGAGACGCTCCCGTTCGAGCGCGTGAGCCCCGCCGTGCACACCATGGGCGAACGCACGCGCACGCTGTGGCGGATGCGCAGCGGGCCTCTCGACCCCGCCGATCCCGACCGCCGACCTTCCGTCGTGGTGGCCGGGGTGCGGGCACTGCTGCAGAAGCTTGCTCCGACCGGTGCGGAAACCGAACCGATCGAGGTGGCGCGGGGCGACATGATCGACATCGACGTCCTGTGCGAGCGTCTGGCGTTCCTCGGCTATCGGCGCGAGAGCGTGGCCGAACATCGCGGCGAGTTCGCGCGCCGCGGCGCCATCGTCGATGTCTTTCCCTCCACGTCCGACATCCCGGCGCGCATCGACATGTGGGGGGACGAGGTCGACCGCCTCGGGTCCTACGACGTGGCGGACCAGCGCACCACCGGAGACGTCGCGCGCGTGCGCATTTTCCCGGCGCGCGAACTGATGCACGTGCACGGCATCGCCGAGAAGGCGGCTGCGCTCGTGGCCGCGGAACCCTGGGGACGCGAACAGTGGGAGCGCCTCGCCGAGGGCCAGGTCTTCGACGGCATGGAGAGTTGGCTGCCCTGGCTCGTCGATGGAGACGCCGTGGCCGCCGACGCGCTCGGATCCGACGCGCTCGTCGTGTTCGCCGACCCGCGCGGCATCGCCGAACGGGCCCGAGACCTGAACGCCGAGGAGGACGATCTGGCACGCGCCCTGGCGACCTCGTGGGCGCGAGATGCCGCGGTCGAGTTCCCGCGCCTGCATGTGGCGCCCGAGCGGCTCCTCGCCCCCGATTCCACGGCGATGACCGTTTCCCTCGCCTCCCCGGCCGACTCGGCCGACGCGCCGCTCCTGGCGGCGAGTGGTTGGGCCCCCGTGGTGGGCGACCCGTCGCATGTCGCCAGACGCATGGCCTCGCTGCTCGCCGACCGGTGGACAGTCGTCGTGGCCGCCGACACACCCGAGTCCGTTCCGCGCCTCGCCACCGTGCTGCGCGAACACGGACTCGACGTGTCCGAACCCGTCGACGTCGACGACATCTCCCGACCGGGAGCATGGGTCGTCCATGCACCCCAGTCGCGGGGATTCGCCATGGAGGCGACACGAACGGCGGTCATGTGCGAGGCCGACCTGTCCGGTCGTCGGCGCGGCCGGGGCCGTCCGGCCCGGCGTGGCGGCGGTGCAGCGACCGCGTTCGAGGACCTGCAACCGGGTGGCTACGTGGTGCACGCCCACCACGGCGTGGGTCGGTACGAGGGGATGGTCACGCGCGCCATCGGCGGCACCGAGCGCGACTACCTGTTGCTCGCCTACAAGGGCGGCGACAAGCTCTATGTCCCGGTCGACCAGATCGGCGTCATCCGCCAGTACGTCGGAGGAGAGGCGCCGGTCCTGCACCGCATGGGCGGATCGGATTTCGCCCGCGCCAAGTCGCGCGTGCGCTCCGCGGTGCGCGAGGTGGCCCAGGAACTCGTCGTGCTCTACCAGAAGCGCATGAGCGTGACGGGACACGCCTTCGGACCCGACACGCCGTGGCAGGCCGAGATGGAGGCCTCTTTCCCCTTCGTCGAGACCCCCGACCAGGCGACGGCCATCGAGTCCATCAAGGCCGACATGGAACGCGACCGACCCATGGACCGGTTGCTGTGCGGGGACGTCGGTTTCGGCAAGACGGAGGTCGCCGTGCGGGCGGCCTTCAAGGCCATCCAGGACGGGATGCAGGTGGCCGTGCTCGTCCCCACCACACTTCTCGCCAGCCAACACGGCGCCACGTTCTCGGACCGCTTCGCGGGCTACCCCATCCGCGTCGAGGTGCTCTCGCGCTTCCAGTCCCCCGCAGTCGCCCGAGGCATCCTCGCCGGCCTGCGAAGCGGGGAGATTGACTGCGTCGTCGGAACCCACCGCCTCCTGTCGGAGAACGTCGAGTTCCGCAAACTCGGACTCCTCGTGGTCGATGAGGAGCAACGTTTCGGGGTGCAACACAAGGAGAAGATGAAGCGGCTGCGCGCCGATGTCGACGTGCTCTCGATGTCGGCGACGCCCATTCCGCGCACGCTGGAGATGAGTCTCGTGGGCATCCGCGACCTCTCACTCCTCCAGACCCCGCCTGCCGAGCGCCAGCCCATCCTCACCTGGGTCGGCGAGGAGTCGCGCCAGATCGCGGTCGAGGCCATCCGGCGCGAGCTGCTGCGGGAGGGTCAGGTCTTCTGGGTGCACAACAGGGTGCAGACCATCGAGGAACGCGCCGCCGAACTGCGCGAGTGGGTTCCCGAGGCGCGCATCGCGGTCGCACACGGCCAGATGGACGAGGCCATCCTCGAACAGGTCGTCCTCGATTTCTGGGAGGGGCGCTTCGACGTTCTCGTGTGCACCACCATCATCGAGAGCGGCATCGACATGCCCACCGTGAACACCCTCGTCGTGGAGCGCGCCGACATGCTCGGCCTCGGACAGCTGCACCAGCTGCGCGGCAGGGTGGGCCGGGGCGGACAGCGCGCCTACGCCTACCTCTTTCACCCGGTGGATGCGCGCATCACCGAGGAGGCCAGGGAGCGTCTGCGCACCATCGGGGAGAGCACGGAACTCGGCAGCGGCTTCAAGATCGCCATGCGCGACCTGGAGATCCGCGGAGCGGGCAACCTGCTCGGCGAGGCCCAGAGCGGGCACATCGCCGCGGTCGGATACGACCTCTACTGCCAGATGGTCACCGAGGCCGTCGGCGAGATGAAGGGCGAGACTCCGCCCGAGCCCGTCGAGATCACGGTGGACCTACCCGTCGATGCGTACCTCCCCGAGGACTACGTCCCCGGAGAGGAACTGCGGCTCGGTGCGTACCGGAGGCTCGCCGACGCGGTCACGCGCGCGGCGGTCGACGACATCGCCGCCGAATGGGCCGACCGCTACGGACCCCCACCCGCGCCGGCGCGCGCCCTGCTCGACGTCGCGCGCGTGAGAGCGGACTGCATCGGCCTCGGCATCACCGAACTCGTGACGAATGCCCGCGAGATCCGCCTCTCGCCCGTCGAGCTGCGGGCGAGCCAGACCATGACCGTGCAGCGCGTCTGTCCGGGCGCGGTCCTCAAGGAGTCCTCGCGCACCCTGCTCCTCCCCCTGGCCCGCGGCGGGGACGCCGTGGGTCTCGTCTCGACGCTGCTCGGCGAACTGCTCTCGTGATGTCGGAGCCCTCACGGCCGCTGCGGGGCCCCGACAGTAGAGTCGCGTCCGTGGCTCGCCTCCCCCGCCGATTCCTCCTCGCCGCCGTCGCCGCCCTCGCCCTCTCGTCCTGCGGCGCCCTGACACCGGCCGACGAGGCCTTTTCCGTCAACGGCTCGGCCACGAACCGCGGGCAACTTGATGCCGTGCTCTCGGACCTCGCCGCGGCCGGTGACCTGACGCTCGACAACGGTGGGGCCGGGGACGAAATCGTGCGCACGATCATGCGCCAGCTCATCCGCATCGAGACGTTCCGCCAGTTCGCCGAGGCCGAGGGTCTCGAGGTCACCGATGCCGACCGCCAGGAGATCCTCGGCTTCGCCTCGGGAGACGCCGCCTTCCAGGCCTATTCGGACCTCCTCCAGGGCATCATCATCGACCTCAACGTCATCGATCTCGTCCTGGCACGAGCCTCCGCCCCCTCCGGCAGCGAGATGGCCGCGGCGTACGCGGAGTCGCCCGCGTCGACCGGGATGCTGTGCCTCTCCCACATCCTCGTGGCCACCCGTGGCGAGGCCGACAGGATCCTCGCCCGCCTCGATGCCGGCGCCGACTTCGCCGAGGTCGCCGCCGACACCTCCATCGAACCCGCCGCTGCGGTGTCGGGTGGTGCGCTCGCCGGTGTCGACGGCGAGCCGTGCCAACCCCTCACCGAGTTCCAGCGCGGCTACGACGCCGACTTCCTCGTCGGCGCCGTCAGCGGCCGGGCCGGCATCCCCTACGGACCGGTGCGCACGCAGTTCGGTTGGCACGTCATCCTCAACCGACCACTCGACGACGTTGCCGAGTCGCTCGGACGCGTGTCCGCCGCCGCACCCGGAGCAGTCGCTTTCGAGGGCTACCTCGCCGCCGCCGACGTGAGGGTCGCCTCGCGCTACGGCCGATGGGTGCGCGGCCTCTCCTCCATCGCGTGAACCCGCGCATCGTCGTCGTCGGGCTCGGCCCGGGCGACCCCGGACTCGTCACCGCTTCGGCACTCGCGCGCATCGAGGCCGTGCCGTGCCGTTGGCTGCGCACGGCGCGGCATCCGTCGTCGCATCTCGTTCCCGATGCCGGATCCTTCGACGTGTTGTACGACACGCTGCCCACCTTCGACGAGGTGTACTCCTCGATCGTGGAACGACTCGTGGCCGAGGCCGACGAACACGGAGAAGTCCTCTATGCGGTGCCGGGATCGCCCCTGGTGCTCGAGAGGACAGTCGCACTGCTGCGGGATGTCGAGGGCATCGACCTCGTCGTGGAGCCGGCCGTCTCGTTCCTCGACGAGGTCTGGCGGGCGATCGGCATGGATCCCGTCGAGGCAGGAGTGCGACTGATCGACGGCCACCGCTTCGCCGCCGATGCCGCCGGGCACGGTGGGGCGCTCCTCGTGGCCCATGCACACGCCAACTGGGTGCTCTCCGACATCAAACTCTCCGTGGACGAACCCGACGACGACCTTCCCGTCACCCTCCTGTGGCACCTCGGCCTTCCCGAAGAGCGGATCGTTCGCGCGACCTGGGGGACGATGGACCGCGTCCTCGAGGCCGACCACCTCACATCGTTGTTCATTCCGTCCATGACGGTCCCCGTCGCCGCCGACATGGCGCGTCTGCACGAGCTCGCGCGCACGCTGCGCCGGGAGTGTCCGTGGGACATCGAGCAGACCCACGCCTCGCTGGTGCGCTATCTGCTCGAGGAGACCTACGAGGTGATCGACGCCCTCGACCGCCTCGATCCCGCCGATCCCTCCACCGACGTCCACCTCATCGAGGAGCTGGGGGACCTGCTGTACCAGGTCGAGTTCCACTGCGCGATCGCCGAACAAGAGGGACGCTTCAGCCTCTCCGACGTGGCTCGCGCCGTGCACGACAAGCTCGTGACCCGTCATCCCCACGTCTTCGCCGACGGTGGGGCGGCCAGCGCCTCGGAGGTGGAGAGCACCTGGGAGACCATCAAGGCTGCCGAGAAGGGCCGCACCGGGGTCTTCGAAGGCGTCGTCGATGCGGCTCCGTCACTCTCGCTGGCGGCCAAGGTGCAACAACGCGCGGCACGGGCGGGCTTCGACTGGCCCGACGCGGCCGGCCCCCTCGACAAGGTCGCCGAGGAACTCGACGAGGTGAGGGCCGCCGGCGGTGACCCCGACGCGGTCGGGGCCGAGGTGGGCGACCTCCTCTTCGCCGTCGTCAACGTGGCGCGTCACATGGGGGTCGATCCCGAGAGCAGTCTGCGCTCGGCCGTGCTCCGCTTCCGCGAACGGGTGGAGAAGGTGGGCGAACTCGCGGCCGAACGAGGGAGCGATACCGCATCCCTCTCGCCCGCAGAACTGGACGAATTGTGGAACATGGTGAAGCGCCGGTCGGGTCACTAGCGTTCGCTCCATGAGCGAGATCGTCGATGTCATCGGCCGGGAGGTCCTCGACTCCCGCGGCAATCCCACCGTCGAGGTCGAGGTGGTCCTCGATTCGGGGGCGACCGGTCGTGCGATCGTGCCGTCCGGAGCCTCCACCGGCGAACACGAGGCCGTCGAGTTGCGCGACGGCGGGAGCAGGTGGCTCGGCAGGGGCGTCTCGCGAGCCGTCGACAACGTCAATTCCGTCATCGCGCCCGTCCTCACCGGCATGGACGCCACCGACCAGCGCACCCTCGACGCCCGCCTCATCGACCTCGACGGCACGGAGAACAAGTCCCGTCTCGGGGCGAACGCCATGCTCGGCGCGTCCCTTGCGGTGGCCCATGCCGCCGCCGCCGAGCTCGAGTTGCCGCTCTATCGCGCGGTGGGCGGGCCCCACGCCCACGTTCTGCCCGTGCCGATGATGAACGTCATCAACGGTGGTGCCCACGCCGACAACAACGTCGATCTGCAGGAGTTCATGATCATGCCGGTGGGAGCGCCGAACTTCCGCGAGGCCCTTCGATGGGGGGTGGAGACGTACCACACGCTCAAGAAGCTCCTCGCCGAGCGCGGACTCTCCACGGCGGTGGGTGACGAGGGTGGCTTCGCCCCGAATCTGTCGAGCAACGAGGAAGCCATCGCCATTCTCGTCGAGGCGGTCGAGAAGGCGGGCTACGCGCCGGGGACCGACATCGCCATCGCTCTCGACCCCGCCATGAGCGAGTTGCACCGCGACGGTGCGTACCACCTGGTCGGCGAGGGCAAGACGCTCTCTCCCACCCAGATGGTCGAGTGGTGGGCCGCTCTCGTGGAGAGATATCCGATCGTGAGCATCGAGGACGGCATGGCCGAGGATGACTGGGACGGCTGGGCCCTGCTCACCCGCGAACTCGGCGGACGCGTGCAGCTCGTGGGCGACGACCTCTTCGTCACCAACGCCCGGCGCCTCGCCATGGGCATCGAGCGGGGCACAGCCAACAGCGTTCTCATCAAGGTGAACCAGATCGGCACCCTGAGCGAGACCCTCGACACCGTCGAGCTGGCGACGCGCCACTCGTACACGAGCGTGATGAGCCACCGCAGCGGCGAGACCGAGGATTCGACCATCGCCGACCTGGCCGTCGCGGTGAACTGCGGCCAGATCAAGACCGGAGCCCCGGCGCGCAGCGACCGCGTCGCGAAGTACAACCAACTGCTCCGCATCGAGGAGATGCTGGGCGATTCGGCCCGCTTCCGCGGACGCGACGCCCTCGCGCCCCTTCGCCGCTGACGAACGGACGTTCGTGCTCCGCCCCGCGGGGCGCGAATGCCGCCACAATGGAGACGTGCGTTCTCCCCGACTTACCGACGTCGCCGGTCTGCGCGCATCCCGGGCCGTGCGCTGGGGTCTGCGATCCGTGGCGGTCCTCGTCGTGGCGTCTTTCGGCTTCTCTCTCGTGTTCGCCCCCGTGCGCGACTGGTTCTCCCAGCGCTCGGCGCTCGCGGCCAAGACCGCCGAGTTCGAGGCCCTGGCCGAGGCCAACGAACAACTGCAGAAGGAAGTGGACCGGCTCTCCACGACCGAGGGCATCCGGCGTGCGGCACGCGACCACCTCGGTTACGTCCTTCCCGGTGAGCGACCCGTCGTCATCGGCGAGATGCCCGGGCTCCCGGTCGAGTTGCCCGCAACCTGGCCCTACACCCTCGTGAGCAGCATCGTCTCGGCGCGCGCCGCCGATGCGTCGCGTGGCGGTGGCGGTCTCACTCCCCTCGGACCCTGATCCGCCCTTTCGCCGCCCCGAGAATGCGGCATTAGGGTTCACCCCGGCGGCGCACCGCGCGTCCGCGACGAGGGCAACGAGGGAGCGGACATGGGCGGCAGCATTCTCGGCAACAGGGTCCGGCGCGTCGAGGATCCGAAGTTCCTCACCACGGGCGGCCGCTACGTGGACGACCTGCTCGACGAACCCCTGCTCGCCGGCGCCCTCCACGTCACCTTCGTGCGATCCACCGTGGCCCACGGTCGCATCCTTTCGGTGGACGCCACCGATGCTCTGGCCATGCCCGGCGTGGTCGCCGTGTTCACCGCCGCCGATCTCGGCCTGACCCCCCTTCCATCGCGCTTCAATCCCGGCGCGACGCGCACGTGGCTGGCATCCGACAAGGTGCGCTACGTCGGCGAGCCCATCGCCGCGGTGGTCACCGAGACCCGCGAGCAGGGTGAGGACGCCGCCGAGATGGTCATCGTGGACTACGACGTGCTCGAGGCCCTCGTCGATCCCGAACGGGCCATGGAGTCGGAGAACCTCATCTACGAGGGGTGCGGCTCGAACGTCGTCTTCGACACCACTCTGCTCGGCATCCCCGAGAACACCGGGGACGCCTTCTTCGCCGGGTGCGAAGTGGTGGTGCGCGAGCGGGTGCTCAACCAGCGCGTCGCACCGTGTCCCCTCGAGGTGCGGGGAGCCGCGGCGGCCTGGGTGGACGGCCGTCTCCATCAGTGGCTCTCCACCCAGCACGCCCAGGGAGCGCACGACCCCATCGCCGAGGCCAACGGTGTCGACCGGTCCCGCGTGCGCATCCTCACCCCCGACGTCGGCGGCGGCTTCGGCGCCAAGATCGGCATCTATCCCGAGGAGTTGGTGCTCGGCCCGATCGCCACCCGGGTCGGACGGCCGCTCCGCTGGCGCGAGACGCGAAGCGAGTCCATGATGGCGCTCGGTCACGGACGCGCCCAGGTGCAATACATCGGCGTCGGCGGCACGCGCGACGGCAAGGTGACCCACTACCAACTCCAGGTCATCCAGGATGCGGGCGCTTGGGTGGACACCGGCGCCATCCTCGCCCCGTTCATGACGCGCCCGATGTCGTCGGCGGTGTATGACATCCCGAACATCGAGTGCCGCACCATCTCCGTGGTGACGAACACGACACCGACCGTTCCGTACCGCGGCGCCGGCCGGCCCGAGGCCACGGCCGCCGCCGAGCGCGCCATGGACCTCTTCGCCCGCGAGATCGGCATGGATCCCGTCGAGGTACGCCGGCGCAATCTCATTCCGCGCTTCATGGAACCCCACACCACCGTCGTCGGGCAGACCTACGACGTCGGTGACTACGAGACGGCACTCGACAAGGTGCTCGTCGCCGGCGACTATGCGGGCTGGCGGACCCGCCAGGCCGAGCGTCGCGCGGCGGGCGGACCCGTCCAGATCGGCATCGGCGTGAGCGTCTACGTCGAGATCACCGGTGGTGTCGGTGGGGGCGAGAACGCCCGCCTCGAGATCACCGAGGACGGCGGCGCCGTCGTCTACACGGGAACCTCGCCCCACGGCCAGGGTCACCAGACGGCGTGGGCCATGCTCGCCAGCGAGCAGACCGGCATCCCGATGGACCGCATCTCCGTCGTCTGGGGCGACACCGACACCGTGCCCGAGGGAGCCGGCACGATGGGCTCGCGCTCGCTCCAACAGGGCGGCAACGCCGTCTTCGCCGTGGCCGGCGAGCTCGTCGACAAGGCCCGCTCCGTCGCGGCACGTCTCCTCGAGGCCGACGACGCCGACGTCGTGCTCGACAAGGACCGCGGCGTGTTCCACGTCGCGGGGACACCGGCCGTGACGCGCTCCTGGGCCGACCTCGCCGTGGCCGAGAAGTCCTCGGGCGGATTGTCGCACGCCCGCAACGTCTCGGTGACCGGCCCCACCTTCCCCTTCGGGGCGCATCTCGCGGTGGTCGAGGTGGACACCGACACGGGCAAGGTGCGCCACATCGCCCATGTCGCCTGTGACGACGCCGGCACGGTGCTCAACCCCCTCATCCTCGAGGGCCAGATCCACGGCGGCGTCGCCCAGGGTGCGGCCCAGGCACTGCTCGAAGAGGTCCTCTATGACCCCGACGGCAACCCCGTCACCGCCAATCTCGCCGACTACGCCTTCATCTCGGCCGCCGAAGTCCCGAGCGTCACCGTCGTGCACATGGAGACGCCGACCCCGAACAATCTGCTCGGGGCAAAGGGCATCGGGGAGTCGGGCACCATCGGCGCGACACCGGCGGTGCAGTCGGCAGTCGTGGACGCGGTGACCCATCTCGGGGTTTCCCACATCGACATGCCCGCCACCCCGATGAGGGTGTGGAGCGCGATCCGGGCCGCGGCCGGCGAGTGAACGAGGAGAGGACATGAAGGTCACCATCACCGTCAACGGTCGGCGCCACGAGGCCGACGTCGAGCCGCGCCAGTTGCTCGTGCAGTTCGTCCGCGAGACCCTCGGCCTGACCGGCACGAACATCGGTTGCGACACGTCGAGCTGCGGAGCCTGTTCGCTCCACGTCGACGGCGAGGCCGTGAAGAGCTGCACCATGCTCACCGCCCAGGCCGACGGCTGCGAGGTCGTCACCATCGAGGGGCTGGCCCCTGCGGGCGGGATGCACCCGATGCAGGAGGCCTTCATGGAGAACCACGGTCTGCAGTGCGGATTCTGCACCCCCGGCATGGTGATGGCGTCGGTCAGCCTGCTGCGCGAGAACCCCCATCCCACCGAGGAGGAGGTGCGCATCGGCCTCGAGGGGAACCTGTGTCGGTGCACCGGATACCACAACATCGTCCAGGCCGTGCTCGCTGCGGCCCGCAAGGGGGCGTGACCACATGCTGCCCGCACCCTTCGACTACGTCCGTGCCGATTCGGCCGAGGAAGCCATCGCCCTCGTGGGAGAGCACGGCGAGGACGCCAAATTCCTCGCCGGGGGTCACAGCCTGCTCCCGCTCATGAAACTTCGCCTCGCCCAGCCCGCCGTGCTCGTGGACATCGCCCGCATCTCGGAACTCTCCTACGTGCGCGAGGAGGGCGACCATCTCTCCATCGGTGCGCTCACCCGTCACCACGACGTCGAGCACTCCGAGCTCGTGTTGCGTCACGCCCCCCTGTTGGCACGCGCCACGAGCCACGTGGGTGACCCCCAGGTGCGCCACCGCGGCACGCTCGGTGGCTCCATCGCCCATGCCGACGCGGCCGCAGACCTGCCCGCCACCACGCTCGCGCTCGGTGCCGTGTACATCGTGCAGGGTCCCGCGGGGCGGCGCGAGATCCCCGCCGGGGAGTTCTACACGGGATTCCTCGAGTCGGCCCTCGCCCCCGACGAGATGCTCGTCGAGGTGCGCGTGCCGAAGATGTCGTCAGCCGGCTGGGGATTCGAGAAGTTCAATCGTCGCGCCCAGGACTGGGCCATCGTCGGTGTCGCCGCGTGGCGCGAGGGATCGCGCGCCGGTGTCGCGCTCGTCAACATGGGATCGACGCCGGTGTACTGCTCGGGCGTCGTGAATGCACTCGCCGACGGCGCCTCGGCGGCCGAGG
>JAULXU010000011.1:0-4367 GCA_032118285.1 Ilumatobacteraceae bacterium | reverse complement strand
GGCCTCGTGGGCCTCCTGGGCGTTCTTGACCTTGTTCGACCAGGTGCGGGGGGCCGACGGCAGGTGGGTCTCACCATATTTATGTGCGATCTGGGAGCGGATCTCCCCGATGGCCTCGGCGCTCAGAGTGACCGAGTCGGTCCTCATGTAGGTGATGAATCCGCGTTCATAGAGGCCCTGGGCCACGCTCATCACCTGGCGGCTGGAGAGACGCAACTTGCGACCCGCCTCCTGCTGCAGGGTGCTCGTGGTGAAGGGCGCCTTGGGGGCGGAGCGGTAGGGCTTCTCGTCCACCGAGCGCACGACGAGGTCGGACCCGGCGAGTCCGTCGAGGATGGCGCCGGCCCGGGCGGCATCGAGCACCAGCACCCCGGGGTTCGCCTCGCCGAGGAGCGAGAAGTCCTTGCCCTGGGCGAGGCGGGTGCCGTCGACCGAGATGAGCTTGGCGGTGAACGACGGCGAGGTGGCCGTGACCGCCTGGAGGGAGTGGTATTCGGCCAGGCGAAAGGCGATGCGCTCCCGCTCGCGCTGCACCACCAGGCGCAGTGCCGGACTCTGGACGCGGCCCGCCGACAGGCCCCGGTTGACCCGGCGCCACAGGACGGGAGAGACCTCGTAGCCGTAGAGGCGGTCGAGCACCCTGCGGGCCTCGGCGGCGTCCACGAGGCCGTAGTCGATCTCGCGGGGGTTGTCCACGGCCTCCTGGATGGACTTCTTGTTGATCTCATGGAAGACCATGCGGTGGTGGGGGACCTTGGGCTTCAGCTGTTCGAGGAGGTGCCAGGCGATGGCCTCCCCCTCGCGGTCCTCGTCCGTCGCGAGGTAGAGCTTCTCGGCCGATTTGAGCGCGTCCTTCAGCTCGCGCACCACCTTGCGGCCGCGCTCGGTGAGCTCGTAGGTGGGGGCGAAGTCGTTGTCAACGTCGACGGCGAGTCCCTTGCTCGGCAGGTCGGCGATGTGACCGACCGACGGACGCACGTCGTACTCGGGACCGAGGTACTGGGCGATGGTTTTGGCCTTTGCGGGGGATTCGACGATGACGAGGTACTTGGACATATGGCGTTTCATGGCTAGGGGATGAGACCCGACCGAGTCAAGAGTATGTGGAACGGTGGCACCGAAAACGGTCGGCCGCACGCGCGTGCGTGGCGGCGAAGGTACCGTGCGTGGAGATGGGAAAGACCACCGATGCACCCGCGCAGGCCGTTCAGAATGCGCGCACGGGTCGGGTGACGCGCATCGACAGGGGCTGGAGCACGGTTCTTCTCGACGACTCCTCGACGGCCCGGGTGCGCAACATCGGCGCCGACGTCGCCGTCGGCGACCGCGTGTCACTCGATGCGGACTCAGAACGCATCGCATCCGTCGAGCCGCGCACGAGTGCACTCACCCGACGCAATTCGTTCGAGGGCGCCAGGGCGGTGCGCCAGGTCGTGGCCTCCAACATCGACACGGTGTTCGTCGTGCACGCCGTGACGACGGAGCCGAACCCGCGGCGCCTCGAGCGTGAGCTGGTGCTGGCGTTCGATTCGGGGGCCGATCCGATCGTGGTCCTCACCAAGATCGACCTCGTCGACCCCGGCTATGTCACCGAGGTGCGCGACCGCCTGGCCGCGACCGCGGTCGGTGTCCCGATCCTGGCCGTCTCGTCCACCACGGGCGAGGGGCTCGACCGTCTCCGGGAACTCCTGCCGGCCGGATTCACCGTGGCCCTCATCGGGGCCAGCGGGGCGGGTAAATCGACCCTCGTCAACGCGCTCGTCGGGCAGGAGGTGCAGCGCACCGCCGAGGTGCGTGACGACGACCAGCGCGGTCGACACACCACCGTCGCAGCGGAACTCATCGAGCTGCCGTGGGGGGCATGGCTCCTCGACACGCCGGGCCTGCGCGCGGTGACGCTGTGGATGAGCGGCCGGGGCATCGAGATGGCCTTTCCCGAGGTGTTCGCCGCCGCCGACGGGTGCCGCTTCCGCGACTGCAAGCACGCCGACGAGCCGGGGTGCGCGGTGACCGCCGCCATCGCCGCGGGCACGATCCGCCCTGAGCGACTCGAGTCGCTGCGCCGCCTCGTCGCCGAGGAGTTCAGCGTCGAGGAGGAGACCATCGAACGCGAGCGGTCCATGGACCGTCGCGGGGTGCGCCGACCCCGGCGCGACTGAGTCAGTTCTCCCCGGGAGGGAACTGGATACCGACGATGGCGCCGCCACCCGCGTTGTCGAGAACGTAGGCGCTCGCCCCGTGATCGAGGGCGAACTGGTGCACGATGGCGAGCCCGAGCCCCGATCCCGGCAGGGCGCGACCGGACTCGGAACGCCAGAAGCGGTCCCACACGCGGGACTTGTCGTCGTCGGAGATGCCGGGCCCGTTGTCGCGCACCTCGATGCGCCCCGCACCCACGTGCACCTCCACGCGCGCGTCGCCGCCGGAGAATTTGAGTGCGTTGTCGACGAGGTTGGTCACCGCCCGCTCGAGCTGGAATGCCCTCGCGCGGACCCGAGTCCCCTCGCTCGCGTGCACGGACACGGGCGAGGTGTCACCGGCCCTGCGGTTCGCGCGCGCCGCCACTTCCTCGGCGATCTCGGCGAGCTCGCAGTCGACCGGATCCTCGGCCGCGGTCTGGTCGGACGCGAGCGCGCTGAGCTCGGCCCCGAGCGACACCAGTTCGTCGATCTCTGCGCGCATGTCGGCGAGGATGGTCGTGCGTTCGGATTCGTCGAGGTCCTTGCGACCGAGCAACTCGGTGTTGGCCCGCAGACTGGTGAGCGGTGTGCGCAGTTCGTGGCCCGCATCCTGCACGAGGCGCCGCTGGCGATCGAGGCTGTCCCGCAACGCGGCGAGCATGGTGTTGAACGAACCCGACAGGCGTCCGACCTCGTCGCTACCGATGTGGTCGATGTGCTCGGCCGGATCGCGGGTGCGCGCGATGCGGTCCGCCGTGTCGGCCAGCTCCTCGAGAGGAGCCGAGATCCGCCGGGCGAAGAACCACCCCACGAGGCCGGACAACCCGACCGCTAGGGCGGTGAAGGCGGGGAACCATGCGCGCATGCCGCGAGCCGCGTCGTCGACGATGCTGAGGTCCTTGGCCACCTGCACGAGGACGCCGTCACCCGCGGCCACCGTGAGGGCTCGGTACGAGGTGCCGTCGATGGCGTCGAAATGGAAGTACCGCACACGCCCCTCCTCGGCGCGCATCTCCTCGTCGTTGGACGAGGTGGGGATGACGGGAGAGTTGACACGGGCCACGGGTCCGATGCGGGGGAGGTCTAGCTGCGTGATGGCATCGAGTTCGGTCTGGAGGATCTCATCGCGCAGGTCGCGGTTCATGATGCTGTCCGGCCGGGCGCCGGGTTGCTCGAGCATGGCCAGGATGCGCGTCGCCCGCGACGCGAGCGAGTCGTCGATCTGGCCGCGGAGCTGGCGGGTGGCGATGCCGTAGGCGCCGGCGCTGAGGACGATCGACAGGACGAGGACGATTCCCGAGGTGACGAGGGCGAAGCGGGTGCGGATGTTCACGGTTCCCTCGCCGTGTATCCCACGCCGCGGACGGTGTGCACGATGCGGGGCCGCTCTCCCTCCTCGGTCTTGCGGCGCAGGTAGCCGATGTAGACATCGAGCGATTTCGAGTTCGTCTCGAAGTCGTAGCCCCAGATCTCCTCGTAGATCTGCTCGCGGGTCAGGACGATCCCGGGACTGCGCATGAGCATCTCCAGGAGGTCGAACTCGGTCTTGGTGAGATTCACGGCTTCACCGGCCCGGCTCACCGTCCGGGTGAGCGGGTTGAGTTCCAGGTCGTCGATGAGCAGCGGAGCCTCGCCCGCGACGGGCTGTCGGCGGCGCAGAAGGGCGCGGCATCGGGCGAGGAGCTCGTCCACGGCGAAGGGCTTGACCATGTAGTCGTCGGCGCCGGCGTCGAGACCGGCCACGCGGTCCCCCACCTCGTGGCGGGCGGTCAGCAGGAGGATCGGCGTGTCGACCGCGCGGTGACGCGCCTCCCGGCACACGGTGAGCCCGGAGGCGAAGGGCATCATCACGTCGAGGACCGCCAGGTCGAACTTCTCGCGCGTGAGCCGCTCGAGCGCGGCCGCACCGTCGTTGACGGCCGTCACGGTGTAATCCTCGAGTTCGAGCACGCGGGAGACCGCCTTGCGCACGGAGGGATCGTCCTCGGCCACGAGCACCTTCGTCTGCTCCACGACGTCACCGTATCGGTGGTCTCCGGGGCGATTCTTGACCGGTCCCGTATTCTTGGGACCCTCTTACCCTGCTCCGACAGTCTCCTTACCCGGGACGACGACCATGTTCCCGTCGGGGGAACTCCGGCGCGACCCACGGGTCGTCACATGTCGAAAGGACACATCATGAGAACA
>JAULXU010000010.1:0-2837 GCA_032118285.1 Ilumatobacteraceae bacterium | reverse complement strand
ACCTTCGTAGGCCCGCTCGAACATGACCTCGCCCGACGGGCGCACGGACGGCCACCGTGGACGGTCGGGGACGTTCCACCCGATCCATCCTCCGACAGCGAGCACCAGCGCAGAGACGAGGAGCGGGTCGCCGAATCCGGGCCACAACACCAGTTTTCCGGCCGCCATGGCATCGAGTGAGAGTGCAGCGGACTTCATGAGACCGCCCCACCATCCGGCGACGAGAGCAGCACCGACTGTGACGACGACCGTCACGGCCACCGGCACCACGAGCACGGGACCCGCAGGGTGGTGCACCACGGTCGGAGCCCGTCCCGGGACCGTGCCGAACATGCCGCGCACGAGTCGCACGCTGTAGGCCACCGACAGCACCGAGCCGGCCACGATTGCAGCGAGCGCCACGAGGGTCTCGGCCGGCAGACCCTTTCCATCGAGGAGAACGGCCAGAACCTTTTCCTTGGTCACGAAACCGAGCAGGGGCGGAACCCCCGCCATGGATGCCGCCGAGACGGTGGCGAGCAGTGCCACCGTCGGCATCGACCGACGCAGTCCGGACAACTCGGTGATGTCCCTCGTGCCCGTCGCATGGTCGACGGCACCGACGGCGAGGAAGAGACCCGCCTTGAACACCGCATGAGCCGCGAGATGTGCCACCGCCGCATAGAGCGCGAGAGGACTCCCCATGCCGGCCAGCACCGCCAGGAGGCCGAGTTGCGACACCGTGCTGTGAGCGAGGAGGAGCTTGGCATCGGTCTGGCGCAGGGCCCGCATCCCGCCCACGAGCATCGTCGTTCCTCCGAGAAGCACCACCGTCCATCGCCATGCCGCGACGTGATCGACCGCCGGCGACAGGCGGGCGAGCAGGACGATTCCGGCCTTCACCATGGTGGCCGAGTGCAGGTACGCGCTCACCGGGGTCGGAGCAGACATAGCTCCGGGCAACCAGAAATGGAACGGGAACTGGGCGGATTTCGTGAGCGCGCCGACGAGAGCGAACATCGCGGCGACGGCGAACATCGCGCCGGTGCCCTCAGACTCGACAAGGCCGGCGAACGTCGTCGTGCCGACGGAGACCTGGAAGAGCGCGACCCCGACGAGCAGGCACAGTCCACCGGCGCCGGTGACGAGCAGGGCGCGCAGGGCGGAGGCCCGAGCCGCGGCGGATTCATCGTTCATCCCGATGAGAAGGAACGAGACGACCGACGTGACCTCCCAGAACACGAACATCGTGAACAGGTCGGCACTGAGCACGAGGCCGTTCATGGCGGCAGCGAAAATGAGGAACAGTCCGACGAACCGTCCGTAGGCCCGGTGCTCGGGGAAGTATCCGGCCGAGTACCACAATACGAGCGCACCGAGGCCACAGACGAGAGCCACCATGAGGACCGCGAACGAATCGGCCACAAGATTCAGGTCGAGACCGAGGGGGCCGATCCATGAGCGGTGCCACGAGACGTCGTCTCCAGCCGAAGCAAGTGCCGTCATGCAACCGAGGGCGAGGACGCCGGCACCGAAGCGGGCCATGACGACGGAGCGTCGCAGGGTCAACGCACCGAGTGCAGGAACGAGCGGGAGGAGGAGGGAGACGACGAGAACCACGATGACCTTGCCGACCAGACTTCCCGGCTTTCCTCTCCCCAGCCTAACGACCGACTGGGTGCGAGGAACCGTCCGATCAGGACTCTGGTGCCGGGTCCATCGGCGTCAGCAGGTCGCTGAGCGGAGCGATGCGTCCGGGATGCCGGAACTCGGCCACGAGGGCCTCGCCCAGCATCGTGCGCCGTCCGTCACTGTGGAGCCGACCGGGCCACCCGTGGAGCTGGTGGAAGGCCGAGGCGGCGTAGATGACGTGCGTGGCGAGGTGCGAACGCCTCAGGTCGGGATGCACGTAGACCTGATCGACCACGGCGTCGTCGCGCCACCACCGGATGGCCGCCGCTTGCTGTTCGTTGCGCACCGGCAGGTGGAAGAACGCGGGATCGGTCACGACAGTTCCGGGGGGCAGGTGGTCGGAGGCGAAAGCCACGAGAGTGACCGCGGGTCCGTGCGTGTCCGCATCGTGCAGCTCCACGAACCACGTCTCGGGACTCCCCGGCCTGACCGCGGGCGAGATGGAAATGACGGGCCGATCGGCAGGGTCGACCCGGGCGTCCCACAGGAGAAAATCGTCCCGGTGGTCGCCGGGATCGATCACCACCTCGCCGTCGGGATGCCGGTCGTGCATCCAGCACCGCACGTGCCATCGCCCACGCGACACCGGTGACAGCCGCTCGTACCAGGCACTCGTCCCGGCCGGGGGTGGCGGCGAGGACCACACGATCGACCGTGATTCACCTTCGTTCTCAGCCACTGCGCATGCTCCCCATGGCCGTCATGAGGGGACGGACAGAGCCCGCCCCCGGGCTGTCACAGCAGACGGCGACGGCGAGTTGCTGACAGAGCGCCGCCTGTCGCCAGAGCGAAGAAGGCGGCGAGGACAACCTCGGAGGAACCGAAGCCGGTGTCGGGCAGGGTTCCGGCAGTGACCTCGATGACGCGGCTGTCGGCGACCAGATCGAGACTGGCTGCAACGAAAACGAACAAAAACATTTCGCATCCGGTATCACCGAAATACAATTCGTCCTCGACCCCGGCATCAACCGCTGCCTCCCAGAGGACACTGTTGGCAAATGCTTCGCGAACGGCCGCGGAGAGATCGGGCGAAAAATCGATGCAACCAAATTCGTCCAGCAGATCTTCCACATGGGAGTCAAGTTCGGACTGCAGGGGTTCACTGAGAGACGGCAACAACCGGGCGAACAGGGCATCCACGCTGTCGAAGATCGCCTCGAGGTAGT
>JAULXU010000009.1:0-1662 GCA_032118285.1 Ilumatobacteraceae bacterium | reverse complement strand
ATGGCCACGCCTACGGGCTCGCCGTGGGAGGTAGCACCATGACCAGCGAATCACTCTCCTACCTAATGGCCATGTACGTCGTGATCTTCGCCGTCGGTGTGCAGCTCGGCGCCCTGTGGGGTGCCCGTGTCGTGCGCTCGGAGGCAGCCCGCCGCGAGCAGGCCGCATACGACGAAGGCTTCGACGATGGCGCAACCCGCAGGCCCAGACGGTGGACACGATGACCCCGCCCCCTAACCCCCCGCAACACCCCGGAGCATTGAATGAGCTGGCTCTTTTCGCAGGCGCTGGTGGAGGCATCCTCGGCGGCCACCTGCTCGGATGGCGCACCGTCTGTGCCGTTGAGCGCGACCCCTATGCCGCTGCGGTCTTGGCTCAAAGGCAAAACGACGGCGCCCTTCACCCTTTCCCTATCTGGAACGACGTTTGCACCTTTGACGGCCGCCCATGGCGAGGCCGTGTTGACGTCATATCTGGAGGCTTTCCCTGTCAGGACATCAGTGTTGCCGGAAGCGGCGCCGGGCTATCCGGCGAGCGGTCGGGACTGTGGCGCGAGTTCGCCCGCATCATTCGCGAAGTGGGACCGCGCTACGTCTTCGTGGAAAACTCCCCAGCCCTCGCTTTTCGCGGACTTGACGTCGTCCTCGGTGACTTGGCCGCGATGGGGTACGATGCAGAGTGGGGTGTGCTCGGAGCGGACGACGTGGGCGCCCCGCATAAGCGCGAGCGGATGTGGATCGTCGGTCAGTTATCCGACGCCGGTCGTGTACGATTCAACCCCCGGGGGGCCGAACAACCACTACAACGGGCTCGGGAAGATGGCGAAGTTCAACATGTGGCCGACGCCGGACACTTGCGCGGGCGGGACGGGGCCGAGCCAGATCAATCGGAACGGCCCCCGGCTGCAGGACGTGGTCAAGTGGCCGACGCCGAACGCGAGGGACTGGAAGGACACGTCGATCACGGGCAGTCTGAACGCCCTGCAGACCGAGAACGGTCAAGCCAACTTGCCGCGCATCGTTCACGCTCGGCTACTGCCGACGCCGAAGGCGGGGGACGGCAAGCGGACGGACTCGCCATCGGAGCGAGCTCGCAAAAGCCCGGGGCTGTCATCGATGGCGGCGATCCTTGGCGAGCAAGACGCCCTGCAGGCGAATCACGCCCGAATGTTCCCGACGCCGAACGCTTCGGACTATCGGGACAGGGGGCATATTGGTTCAGGTGTGACCCTGCGGAGGATCGAGAAGGGGCAGCAGATAGCACTTTCCGCGAGCGTGTCGGATACATCTGGGGCACTGAATCCCCCGTGGGTCGAGTGGCTAATGGGGTGGCCCATCGGGTGGACCGACTGCGAGCCATTGGAAACGGACAGGTTCCGCTCGTGGCAGCGGTCGCATGGACTGAACTTCATCGGAGACTGAACACATGACCCCGAAAACCGACCGCGAGAAATACGCCCTGATCCTGCAAGCCATTCAGATCGCCCCGAAGGGCGCCCTCCTGCAGACCGCCGCCGAGCTGCTGGACGTGGCGGGCGAGAACACCGTGCGCACCATCCTCCGGCGCCTCGAAGCCCGGGGCTACGACCTCTCGGCGTGGTTCGCCGCGACCGGTCGGCCGAGGGGCAAGGCGCAAGACCGCGACGAGGAACGCTACAACTTG
>JAULXU010000008.1:0-11512 GCA_032118285.1 Ilumatobacteraceae bacterium | reverse complement strand
GATGAAGAACTTGAGCGATGCGTACTGACGCTGCTCGCCACCCCACACTCCGATCATGAAGTACATCGGCAGGAGAACCAGCTCGAAGAAGACGAAGAAGAGAATGAGGTCGCGGGCGATGAACGTGCCGGCCATGCCCGTCTGCAGCACGAGCATCAGGATGAAGAAGGCACGGGGATTCCCCGGGGCCGGCACGTGGTCCCAGCTGTAGATCATCACGAGGAACGTGATGACCATCGAGAGGAAGTAGAGCGGCAGGCTGATCCCGTCGATTCCGATCTCGTACGAGCTCTTGATGACCTCGATCCATTCGGCTCGCGCGGCGAACTGCATCGTCCCGGCGTTGCCGTAGTCGAAGAGCACCAGCGTGACCACGCCGACCGCGAGGGTCGCGCCCGCCGTGACCAGACCGACGGCCTTGGCCGCGGTCTCCTTGGCGCGGGGCAGGAGGAGCATCACGAGGACGCCGACCATCGGCAGGAACGTGCCGACGGTGAGCACCCAGTTGTTGTCGCCCATCACTTCTTGCATGGTTGGTTGCTCCTCAGGTGTTGATGATGACGAGCACGAGGGCGCCGATGGCGGTCGCGCCGAACAACAGCGCCCCGTACTGGTTGACTTTTCCGGACTGGACGGGTCGAAGCGCGCTGCCGGCGCCCTGTGCCGCGTCGCCGGCGCCCCTCACCGCGCCGTCCACGACGCGCTGGTCGATGTTGCGGTACACCCACCCGGCGGCGGTGCGCAGCGAGGTACCGACACCGTTGACGACCCCGTCGAGGACGCGCTGGTTGACCCAGTAGGCCCCCCGGGCGATCGGGTGGGCAATGGCACGCACGACGACGTTCTCGTAGAGCGCATCGAGGTAGTACTTGTTGGCGAGGAACGCATATCCGGCACCGAGGACCCTGTTGCGACGGGTCAGGCCCACGAGGGCTGCCGAGCGGCGGGTGTAGAGAGCGACCGAGACGAACCAGCTCGCGGCGATGCCGGCGAACACGATGCCGAGGGACAGCGCGGCCTTCGACCACTTGAAGGGCGCATGCTTGAGCTTGGGTGCGGCGCAGATTCCCCCCTCGGGAGTCTCCTTTCCGCACGGACTGTCCGAGTCTCCGGCCTCGGCGGCCGACAGCGAGGCGCCGGGTCCACCCGTCACCGTGGCGAGCCCGGTGGGGTTGATGACGGCGGGGCTCGGCTCCACCCACTTCTTGAGGTTCTCCCACCCCGACCCGAAGGGCGTGGCGTTGATGAGCCCCGAGGACAGGGCCAGTGCCGCCAGTATCACCAGGGGTGCCGTGATGAGGCGACCCGACTCGCGCGGTCCGTGCCCGGCGTGGGCGTCGTGGCCGGCACCGTGGTCGTCGTGGCCCTGATCGTCATGGGAGCCGTGACCGTGTTCGTCGTGGCTCTCCCCCGCGGCGGCACCGCGCGGCTCGCCGAAGAAGGTGAGATACGTGGCGCGCGTCATGTAGGCGGCGGTGAGGAAGGCCCCCACGAGGCCCACGATCATGAACGCGTTGTACCCGCCGTAGCCGACGTTGTCGATGATCTCGTCCTTCGAGAAGAAGCCCGAGAAGGGGAACACGCCCATGAGGGCCAGGGTCGAGATGATCCAGGTGACGAAGGTGATCGGCATGTGGCGACGAAGCCCGCCCATGTCCTTCTTCATGTCGAACGAGTGGTGCGACGCGCTGTGGCTGATCGAACCGGCACCGAGGAAGAGACAGGCCTTGAAGAACGCGTGCGTGAAGATGTGGAACACGGCGGGCAGCCACGCCCCCGCGCCGAGACCCATCATCATGTAGCCCAACTGACTGACTGTCGAGTACGCCAGCACCTTCTTGATGTCGGTCTGAACGAAGGCGAGGAGTGCCGCCGCGATGATGGTGATGCCGCCGATGACGACGATGAAGTTGAGGCCCGAACCGGCGATGTTCAGGCCCTCCCAGAAGACGGGATAGACGCGCGCCACCAGGAACACCCCGGCCACCACCATCGTCGAGGAGTGGAGCAGCGAACTGACGGGGGTCGGGCCCGCCATGGCGTCCGGGAGCCACGTGTGCAGGGGGAACTGGCCGCTCTTGCCGATCGCGGCGATGAAGAGCGCGACCGCTCCCACGGTGATCGCCGCGGAGGATGGGTCACCCGACAGCGCCCAGGCCGAGAGGCCGCGGATGGAGAATCCGGACACCCCGAGGGTCTGCTGGGTCCAGTCGTTGGCGGCGAAGTACAGCACCGACGTACCCACGAGCAGACCGACGTCACCGGTGCGCGTCGTGAAGAACGCCTTGAGGGCGGCGCGGCTGTTGGCGCCGTCCTCCCACCAGTGTCCGATGAGCATGAACGAGCACAGGCCCATGATCTCCCAGCCCAGGATGAGCTGGATCATGTTCTCGGCCACGACCATGTTGAGCATTCCCGCCGAGAAGAGCGTGAGCGAGGCGAAGAAGTGGGTGTAGCGGCGGTCTCCGCGGAGGTACTCGAGCGAGTAGATCTGCACGAGCGTCGAGATGAACGCCACGACGACGAGGATCGTCACGGTCAGGCCGTCCACGTGCAGACCGATGCCGAGCGGCACTCCGGCGTTCTGCCACCACGTCCAGGTGCGCACGACCGGACCGACCCAGGTGCCCTCCTCGACGGAACCGACGCGGTCGATCCACTGCCAGGCCGCCATGACCGACAGGAAGAGCGACACGGCCATCGAGGCGATTCCGAACTCGGAGCCGCCGCGGGGCATGCGCTTGCCCAGGAAGATGATGAGGAAGAATGCGACCGCCGGGACGATCGGGATGAGCCAGGCGTTCTCGAGGAACCAGCCCGTGGGCAGGTCGGACGCGGCGGCGGCCTCGGCGGCGAACAGGGACACGGCGGTGTGCATGGGTCAGCCCTTCATCTCCGCGAGTTCGTCGAGCGCGACGCTCCGCCGGTTCCTGTACATGAGGATGACCATCGCCAGACCCACGCCGACCTCGGCGGCGGCAACGGCGATGATGTAGAGGGCGAAGGTCTGGCCGTCCACCGAGCCGTTTCGCAGCGAGAAGGCGAGCAGGTTGATGTTGACCGAGTTGAGGATGAGCTCGATCGACATGAGCACGAGCACCGCGTTGCGCCGCACGATCACCCCGTAGACGCCGATGCAGAACAGCAGGGCCCCGAGGAAGAGGAACTGGTTGAGCAGCACGGTCAGTCCCTCCTCGACAGGACGATGGCGCCGATGACGGCGGCCAGGAGCACGAAAGAAAGGGCCCAGAAGGGCAGCAGGTAGTCCCCGAAGATGCTGTCGGAGATCTCCATGGTGGAGGTCACCGGACCGTCCGACGGGAGTCGCTCGTCGCCGAAGCCGTCGTTCAGGGCGATGAGTAGTCCCGCCAGCAGCAGACCGGCCACGGGAACAGCCACGATCCGGTTGCGGTTGTCCAGGTCCTTCTCGGCGCCGATACGGGCCCGGGTGAGCATCGTCCCGAAGAGGAACAGCACCATCACCGCGCCGATGTAGACGAGCACCTGGGTGACGGCGACGAACTCGGCGGCGAGCAGGATGTACTGGGCGGCGGCACCGGCCATGACGGTCACCAGCCACAGGGCCGCGTGAACCACGTTGCTCGTGGTCACCACGCGCAGGGCCGCGCCCACCATGACCGCGGCGACGATCGCGAATCCGATGTTCTGTGCGACGAGGACGTCGGAGGCGAGGATCACTTCTTGCCCTTCACTTCCGCGCCCACCTCGTGGGCCGGCGCCTCGGGCACGGTCTCCATCCACTCGCCGAGCTTGTCCTTGTCGTGGAGCAGGTCGGCGATGCGGGGCTCGGAGTACTCGTACTCGGGGCTCCAGAACAGGGCGTCGAAGGGACACACCTCCACGCAGATTCCGCAGTACATGCACAACGAGTAGTCGATGTCGAAGCGATCCAGTTTGTTGACCTTCCTCGGCGCTCCCCCGGCGCGGCGGGGTGGCGCGAGCTCCTTGTGGCCCTCGATGTAGATGCACCAATCGGGGCACGAGCGCGAGCAGAGCATGCAGGAGGTGCAGTTGTCCTCGCGCAGGGCGATGACACCGCGGGCGCGCAGCGGCGGAGCCTCCTTCTCGTGCGGGTACTGCACGGTTGCCGCACCCTGCAGCGTGGTGCGACCCAGCGTGGACAGCGTCACGCCGAGGCCCTTGATCAGGCCGGGAATCCTTGGCATCAGAGAACCACCTTCAGCACGGCCGTGGCCATGATGTTGACGAGGGAGACGGGAATGAGGACCTTCCAGGCGAACGCCTGCAACTGGTCCTCGCGGAAGCGCGGGTAGCTGAACCGCACCCACATGACGATGAAGATGAGCGCCAGCATCTTGCCGAAGAGCACGAGCGGCCCGACGATGTTCATCCAGTTGTCGACGTCGTCGATGCCGGTCCAACCGAACCAGGCGAACGGAATGCCCCAGCCGCCGAGGAACAGGATCGAGGCGATCATGGCGAACACGCCGGCGGTGGCGAACTCCCCGATGAAGAAGATGAGGAATCGGAATCCCGAGTACTCCGTCATGTAGCCGGACACGAGCTCGGACTCGGCGATCGGCATGTCGAAGGGCGGCTGGGTCAACTCGGCCTGCAGGGCGATCATGAACACGACGAAACCCACGAACTGGGTGAGGATGTAGGGATTGCCCAGACCGTTCCAGCCGAACATCTCGCCGGCGTTCTGGGCAACCACGATCTGCTGCAGGTTCATGGTGCCCGCCTGGATGACGACGCCGACCACGGCGAGCACCATCGGCAGTTCGTAGGCGATGAGCTGGCCGGCGGCGCGCAGGCCGCCCATGAGCGAGTACTTGTTGGCGCTCGCCCACCCTGCGATGAGGATGCCGAGCACCGACACCGAGGACACCGCGAGGGCGTAGAAGATGCCGGTCTCGAAATCGGTGAACCAGGCATCGGGTCCGAAGGGGACGACGACCACGAGGAGGAAGGTGCTGGAGAGCACGATGAGCGGGGCCAGCTTGAAGATGAACCGGTCGGCGTTCGCGGGCTGGATGTCCTCCTTCTGCAGCCACTTGCCGACCTCGGCGAACAGCTGCATCGAGCCGAACGGCCCCGCCTCCATCGGACCGAGACGCGACTGCATGAAGGACATCATCTTGAAGAGGAAGACGTAGACGATGGTTCCCGCGGGCAGCAGCACGGCCACGAGTCCGCCGAGCACCCGCAGGAGCGACTGGGCCCAGTAGGCGAGTTCGACGGAGAGGAGCCCGCTCACCGGTCGATGTCCCCGAGGATGAAGTACAGCGAGGCGAGGATCGTGATGATGTCGGGGACGTACACGCCCTTGAGCAACCACGGCACGATCGAGATGTTGTTGAACGAGGCGCTGCGGATCTTGGTGCGGAACGGACCGAGGTCACCCTTCGAGACCACGTAGTAGCCCATCTCGCCGAGCGGATTCTCGGTCGACACCCAGGCCTCCCCCTCGGGGACCTTGATGATCTTGGGCACCTTCGTCATCACGGGACCGGACGGGAGGGTGTCGAGCAGGCGGTCGACGATGAGCGTGGACTCGCGCACCTCCTGGAGGCGCACCCAGCAGCGAGCGAAGGAGTCGCCGTCGGTGTGGGTCCACACCTTCCACTCCACCTTGTCCCAGGCCATCGGCAGCTTCTGGTCGCGACGCAGGTCCCAGTCCACCCCGCTCGCGCGCAGGTTCGCGCCCGAGAGGCCGTACTGCAGGGCGGTGTCGCGCGGGATCACGCCGACGCCCTCGGTGCGGGAGCGGAAGATCTCGTTGCCGAACAGCAGGCGCTCGATCTCGCCGCAGAAGTTGCGCAGGCGCTTCATCGCGGACCGCGTCTCCTCGATGAAGCCGGCCGGCAGGTCGTCCTTGAGGCCGCCGATGCGGTCGAAGTTCGGGTGGAAGCGCCCTCCGGTTGCCGCCTCGATGAGGTTGAGCACGTGCTCGCGGTCGCGGAACGCCAGGAACACCGGCGTCACGGCGCCCATCTGCACCCCGAGGTCCCCGAGGAACAGCGACACGTTGGCGATGCGCGAGAGCTCGAAGAGGATCGTGCGGATGTGTTGGGCACGCGGAGGCGCCTCGACACCCATGAGCTTCTCGGCGGCGAGGATGAACGGCACCTCGTTGGCGAAGCTCCCCAGCCAATCGATGCGGTTGATGAGCGCCGTCACCTGGGGGAAGGTGCGCACCTCGGTGAGCTTCTCGTAACCGCGGTGCATGTAGCCCGCTGACGGCTCGGCCCACAGGACCTTTTCGCCGTCGAGCCTGGCGATGATGCGCAGGGTGCCGTGCGTGGCGGGGTGCTGGGGTCCGATGTTGAGGGTCATGCCCTCTGTCTCGAGCTCCACGTTGACGCGGGCATCGGCCGCCTGGGACGCGATGTACGAGAGCTGGCTGCGTTCGCCGAGCGTGGTCACGATTCCTCGTCCTCCCCGTCGTCACCGGGCAACGGCTCGACGTCGACGATTCCCGGCCAGGGCTTCACCATGCGGGCGAGCAGGGGAAAGTCCTTGCGCAACGGATGGCCCTCGAAGTCGGTCGGCAGGTACATGTTGCGCAGGTCGGGATGGCCGTCGAAGCCGATGCCGAACATCTCGTGCGCCTCGCGCTCGTGCCAGTTCGCGCCGGAGAACACCCCGGACCACGTCTCCATGGACATCGAGTCCTCCGGGACGTCGGCCTTGATGTTGATACCGAGGCTCGTCCGGGGCTGCACCAGCCGGGCCAGCATCTGAAATCGCGTCGAGCCGCCGGCGTAGCCCTGGCGCACCGTCATGTCGCGCTCCGGGGCGGGCTCGGACGGATCGTCCTCGCCCTTGCCGAACGGCGAGGGCATCCAGTCGATCGCCGAGAGGAAGCAGAAGTAGGTGTAACCGAGTCCGCGCAGCGTCTCGGCGGTGGTGCGCCAGGCGGACGCGTCGACGCGCACCCACATGTCGTCGCCCGCCTTGAGGTGGGTCTCGAGCACGGCGGCACCGAGAGCCGCCGTGACCCGGGTCAGTTCGACCTCGCGCATCTCGTCGCGCACCTCGGCTGAGGGGTCAGTGGTCTGCGACAACGGGAACACCACCCTTCTCCGCGCTCGAGCCGTCGACGCCGGCGGACATGGGCCGCGTGCCCTCGCCGCGCCAACGGGCGCCCATGTCCTCGTTCTTGATGCGCTGCTGCAGCAGCACGATGCCCTCCAGCAGGGCCTCCGGCCGCGGCGGACAACCCGGGACGTAGATGTCGACGGGAATGATCTGGTCGACGCCCTTGGTCACCGAATAACTGTCCCAGTACGGGCCCCCGCAGTTGGCACAACTGCCCATCGAGATGACGTACTTCGGTTCGGGCATCTGCTCGTAGAGGCGCCGGATGGCGGGGGCCATCTTGTCCGTGACCGTCCCCGAGATGACGACGAGGTCGGCCTGTCGGGGAGAGGCGGGCAGCGGAATGACGCCGAGGCGCATGACGTCGTAGCGGGGCGATCCGAACGCGGCACCCATCTCGATGGCGCAGCACGCCAATCCCCACTGGTACACCCACAGGCTGTACGAGCGCCCCAGATTGAAGAGCGTGGTGAGCGGCTTGGGCAGGCGGCCCTTGTCGACGAGTCCCATGGTGCGAGCGTCCCCTACATCCAGCGCAGGGCGCCCTTGCGCCATGCGTACACGAGTCCGAGCAGCAGGACCCCGACGAACAGTCCCATCTCGACGAGACCGAACACCGCGTAGCGCTCCAGCTGCGTGGCCCACGGGAAGATGAACACCGCCTCGACGTCGAAGATCACGAAGAGGAGCGCGTAGACGTAGTAGCGGACCTGGCTCTGCGACCAGCCCTCACCGACGGGATCGACACCCGACTCGTAGGTGAGGAGCTTCTCGCGGTTGGGGCGGTTGGGGCGAATGAGCGCCGAGATCCCGAGCAGCAAGCCGGCGATGAGGAAGGCCGCGAGACCGAACCACACCACGGTGAGGTAAGAGCGGAGGAACTCAGACATCGGCGACGAAACTACTACGGGGGCCGCGAGGGCTCCGAACTTGCCCGGCGCGACCGATACGACCCATGTGCGGTTGTGACCCCGCGGTTATCGTCTCGAACCGTGGCCCGTCCCCTCATTCTCATCCCTGCCCGCCACTCCCCCCGGGCCGAGGGTCACCGCACTCCGGTGGTGAGCGGGGGTCGCTTCTACGCCGATGCGCTCGCGAGGGCGGGCGCGCTTCCGCTTCTCCTGCCCCCCACGGGGGACGTCGGGGCGGTGCACGAAGCGGTCGACGCATGTGACGGCGTGCTGCTGCTCGGCGGTGGCGACGTGGCGCCCGAACGCTACGGCCGGTCGCGCGGTCCCGTCCTCCACGGCGTCGACGAGGACCTCGACGAATTCGAGATTGCCGCCGTCGGTGCCGCCGTCGGGCGCGACATCCCCGTGCTGGCCGTGTGTCGCGGACTGCAGGTACTCAACGTCGCCCTCGGCGGCACGCTCCACCAGCACATCGGTGACGGGCATCGGGACGTTCACCACGACGTGAACGTCGAGCCGGACAGCCGCACCGCCACTGCCGTGGGTGCGGGAGGCGTTCGCGTCCACTGCTTCCACCACCAATCGGTGGACATTCCTGCTCCCGGGCTGGCCGTCTCGGCACGGCACGGCGACGGCACCGTCGAGGGTCTCGAGCACAGTTCGGCGCGGTGGATCGTGGGAACCCAGTGGCATCCCGAGGACACCGCCGAGACCGACGCCGTCCAGCAGCGGCTGTTCGCCGCCTTCGTCAGCGCCGCGTCGCGACGCTGAGATTCCGGGTCACGGTTCGTCCACCGCGCGGTGTGACCGACACGGTCACCTGACAGCTCCCGTCCCGCAGCACCTGCAGGCGCCCCCCTGCGATGCGGCACACCGCGAGACTCTTCTTCCACACCGTCACCGCCACGCGGGCACCCGGGGCCACCGACACACCGGCCATCGCCGCCACCTGTGCCGGGGTGAGCGGAGACGACGCGAAGGCCATCGCGGGACAACCGATGCCTGCCGCCGCCGCCACCGTGCAACGGTTCGCCCCGACGTAGAGGAGTCTGTTCGTGGTGGGGTAAGGCACGGACGAGACGATCGCCGTGGCGAGGGCGGGCACGGCCCGATTCACCGACACCGCCGTCGCGGCGGGGAACAGCCCCATGAGCACCGCGGCATAACCCGCCACATGGGGCGCGGACATCGACGTGCCGCTGTAGGTCTCGTAGGCCGACGTCGACGCGATGCCTGCTCCCCTCACGGCAACTCCGGGCGCGAAGACGTCGACACAGGCGCCGTGGTTCGAAAATTCGGCGCGCGCGTCGCGAGCATCCGAGGCGGCCACGGTGATCGCGGAGGGAGCCCGCGACGGTGATCCGAGACAGGCGTCGGCGGAATCGTTGCCCGCCGCGACGACGACCGGGACGCCCCGTCTCACGATTGTCGCCACCGCGGAATCGATCGCCGGGCTGGCACCGCCACCGAGGCTCATGTTCACCACTGCCCGTCGCGAACCCGCCGCGATGCGACCGAGAATCCACTCGAGTCCCGCCACCACGGACGAGTCCGATCCCGATCCTCCGCAATCGAGGACGCGCACCGACACGATGGTCGCTGCCGAGGCGACACCGACGCTGCGGCCCGCAGCCGTCGAAGCCACGTGCGTTCCGTGGCCGTGGCAGTCCTCGGGGGTGCCCCCCACCGACGTGAAGCCCTGACCCACACGTCCGGCAACCTCCTGGTGGGTCGACATGACCCCGGTGTCGACGATGTAAACGGTCGTTCCCGCGCCGAACCCGGGCATGGCGAGCAGCCCGTCGAGGATGTTCGTCCGTGCGTCGATGCGGTCCGTCCCCCACGTGCCCGCGGCGGCGCGCACGATGTCGCTCGCGACGGGCACGAATGCCGAGGAAAGCACCGACGCCGGAGAGGTGCCCACCGTGTTCGTCGCCGTGACCGACACTCGGTACGACACACCGTTCACGAGTCCGGTGATGGTGCAGCGCGTCGTTCCGCCGGGCGCCGCGCAGGATCGCCCGCCTGGCGTCGCCACCGCGATGTAGCCGGTGACCGTCGAACCGCCCACGAGTGGCTCGATCCACGAGATGGCCGCGGAGCGGTCCCCGGCCAGACCCCGGGGGGAACGCGGGGCGGACGGCGCGACGAGGAGCTGGGACGCGAGAGTGAGCAGGATGGGACCCGAACGTGCCTCGCCACCCGAGGAGTAGCCGTCGACTGCGATGAAATAATCGATGCCCGGCACGGCATCGAACTCGACGAGGCTCGTCAGTCCGTTGTCGGCATCGTCGTTCGATGCCATCTCGATGAGGTCCGCGAAGCCCACGGCGCTCGGATCGGTCAGACCGGACGCCGCGTAGACGGCCAGCACGGTGTCGAACCCGCTGCCCGCGGTGGAGATCGTCACCCGCGCGGCGCTCGAAGCGCGCCAGCGGAACCACATCGACTTGCCCCCGCCCACTCCCGCATGGACGGGCTCGCCGTCCTCGCGACCGGCCAGCACGTTGTCCGATTCGGTCGTTCCGGCCGGGATCTCCAGCGCGGCGGCGATGTCGTCGTTCTCGCGGCCGAGCACGACCGGATTCGACGACCCCGAAGCCGGGCTGGTGCCGTGGGCGCTCGTGGCGGTCACGGTGAAGGTGTGGCGCACGAATCGCTCGAGACCCGTGACCGTGCACCAGGTCGCATCGGCCGGGGCCGTGCAATTGGATCCACCGTTCCCGGCCACGGCCGTGTAACCGGTGATCGGGGATGTGCCGGGTGACGCGGGTGCCGACCAGAAGACCTTCACCGCATCCGTCCCGGCCGACACCGCCGTGACCCCTGTCGGCGAAGAGGGCGGCGAGGTTGCGAGCGCGGGGGTGAGTTGCCACGACAATGTGAAAGTGCCCAATGTGGAATAGAACGCGCCGATCTGGACGAGGTACTCCGTTCCGGCCACGGCGACGAACGCGACGCGACTGCCGTATCCGCCGTTGCTGTCATCGTCCCGTGCCACGAGGTTGAGACGGTCGATGTTCGCGCCGGTGTACACCCCCATGACGGTGTCGAAGTTGTTGTTGCCGGCAACCAGCACGAGGGTGCCCGTCTGCGCGGGCACGTAACGGAACCACTTGGTGGCCGCGGTTGACCCGTAGGTGTAGGGCTCGCCCGACTCGCGGGTGGCGCCGAGGGTCCCGTCGAAGATGGATCCGCTCGCGCCGTCCACCGCTCGAGCCGAGACGAACCAGTCGTTGTCGGCGGGTGCCTCGACGAGGACCTCGTTGGAGGGGGCCGATTGCGGCGACACACCCGCGTCGGACACGGCCGTCACGGTGAAGCGGTGCACCCCCGGCGCGATGGGTGCGATGCGGCACTCGAGCGGGCCGGACCACCAGGTGCATCCCGTCGACTGCGTGGTCCCCCGCACCATGTAGGAGGTGATGGGGGACGTGCCGGTGTCGAAGGGTGCCGACCAGGACACGACGACACCGCCGTCGTCGAATCGGGCGACCGGAGCGGACGGCGCGGAC
>JAULXU010000007.1:0-2427 GCA_032118285.1 Ilumatobacteraceae bacterium | reverse complement strand
GGAGGACGCCCTTCTGCCGCGGCACCACGGGAGTTGCCGATGGCGGTCATCTCTCCCTTCCGCGAGAGTGACGATCCCATCACCGATCGGCTCGTTCGCGGCGCGGTGGAGGTCGTGGCATCGGCCGGATACGAGAATGCCTCCGTCCTGCGCATCGCCCGCTCGGCCAAGCTGACACCGGGGGCGGTGGCACCGCGATTCGACGCCATCATCGACCTGCACGCCCTCACCCTCGAGACAGCCAGTCGCGAGGTGGTGGAGATGAACATGGCCCAGGTTCTCCCCTGGCTGGACAGGGTCTCGGCGGCCGATCTCAACGGTCTGCTCGTTCTGCCGGCCCTGGACGAGATCCGGAGGACGTGGCGCGCCTACCGCAACGAGATGGCCATCGCTTCCCTGGGAAACCCGAAAATCGCCCGCATGGTGTCACGGGCCACCGCGCGGGCCAACGATGCTCTCGCCGAGCACGCCCGCCTCGTGGCCGGACCGGCCGCCATGGAGCCGGCCGTGGTGTTCAACGAGGTCTTTGCCGTGGGGTTGTCCATCCTCGACGACGTGGGTGTCCCGTTGGCAGGTGTGGACCATCGGCTCATGGTGCGGCACTTCTACGCCGAACTCATCGGCGATCCCGACACCCGCCCCTAGCCTGCAGGCGTGGGCACCCCGCCGTATCCGGCCTTCGAGGCCACATTCGCCCGTAATCTGCCCGGCATGTCCGAGCCATGGTCGGCCGACATCGCGCCCGCGCCACGCCTCGTGGCACTGAACGATGACCTGGCCCGCTCGCTCGGCTTCGATCCCGACTGGTTGCGCAGCGACGATGGACTGCGATTCCTCTGCGGAAACATCGTCCCCGCCGGAGCCATGCCCGTGGCCCAGGCCTACTCGGGGCACCAGTTCGGCTCCTTCTCGCCGCGCCTCGGTGACGGGCGGGCCATGCTGCTCGGCGAAATCGTCGATGCCGAGGGGGCTCGCTGCGATCTGCACTTCAAGGGAACCGGTCGCACGACATTCTCGCGCGGCGCCGACGGCAAGGCGGCTCTCGGTCCGATGTTGCGTGAGTACGTCATCGGCGAGGCCATGCACGCGCTCGGCATCCCCACCACCCGGGCGTTGGCCGTCGTCGCCACCGGCGAGATGGTGCGCCGTCAGACCGGTACGGAACCGGGAGCGGTGCTGAGCCGGGTGGCCTCGAGCCACCTGCGGGTGGGGTCGTTCGAGTGGGCGGCGGGACTCGGCCTCGAGAGTGTCCGTCGCCTGGTCGAATACACCATCGATCGCCACGACCCCGCGCTCGCCACTCATGATGTGCCGGCGCTCGCTCTTCTCGATGCCGTCGCCCGACGTCAGGCACGACTGGTTGCCTCATGGATGCACGTGGGATTCATCCACGGGGTGATGAACACCGACAACATGACCATCTCCGGCGAGACCATCGACTACGGACCGTGTGCCTTCATGGACGCATTCGATCCCCGCACCGTCTACAGCTCCATTGATTCGACCGGTCGATACGCCTTCGGCAATCAGCCCCACATCGCCCGGTGGAACCTCGCGCGGTTCGCCGAGACCCTCGTTCCTCTCATCGCCGAGCACGGCGGGGGAACGGAAGAGGCGGTGCGTTTGGCGAGCGACATCCTCGAGGGATTCGGAGACCGCTTCGAGACGGAGTGGATGCGCGGGATGCGTGTCAAGACGGGCCTGCCGGGCGGCGACCTGCCCGCCGGCCAGGGCGCCGGCGACCATGTCATCGCCGACCTCCTCCCCCGAATGGCCGCCCAGAGGGTCGACCACACGAACACGCTGAGGGCACTGTCGGCACTCGTGCGCGGGGATCGCGACCGGGGCCGCCAACCCTGGCCGGACCCGGCACCGTTCGACGAGTGGACGACGACGTGGAGAAGAGCCCGCGAGGGGGCCATGTCCGACGACGCAGCCGTCGCGGACGGGATGGACGCCGTGAATCCCGCCTACATCCCCCGCAATCATCTCGTCGAACTCGCCCTCGCCGCAGCGGTGGCCGGTGACATGAACCCGTTCGACGAGCTGATGGCGGTCCTCGCCGAGCCCTACACCGAGCGCCCCGGTCTCGAGGCATACGCCGAGCCGATGCCCGCGGACTGGGAGGGTTACCAGACCTTCTGCGGCACCTGACCGGGCGTCCGATCAGGCCTTCACGGTCGGGCGGTGTGTGCTCGCCACTCGTCCTCGGTCCAATGGCTGCGCAGCTCGGCGGTGACGAAGTCCGAGGTCCAGCGCACCATCTCGATCCACGGAAGGTCCTCCGACATCACTTCGGTGAAGGCCATGCCGTCGAGCAGCAGGGCCGCATCGTCGATCCCGATGACGACGGGGTCTCCCTCGGCCGGACGCATCAGACGCTCCTCGAGTTCCACGATGCGCGGGATGTCCCAGCGCGTACCGAGG
>JAULXU010000006.1:0-4795 GCA_032118285.1 Ilumatobacteraceae bacterium | reverse complement strand
CGAGGCGGGACAGACGGGCCTGTCGTGTGCCTTCGACCTTCCCACCCAGATGGGCTACGACTCGGACCATCCCCGCGCCGAGGGCGAGGTGGGCAAGGTGGGCGTCGCCATCAGTTCCCTCGACGACATGCGCCTGCTGCTCAAGGACCTGCCCCTCGACAGGGTGTCGACCTCGATGACCATCAACTCCACGGCGGCGATCCTCCTTCTCATGTACCAAATCGTGGCCGAGGAGCAGGGCGTGCCGCCATCCGCGATCAGCGGCACCATCCAGAACGACCTCCTCAAGGAGTACATCGCGAGAGGGACGTACGTGTACCCCCCGCGGCCGTCGATGCGCATCGTCACCGACATCTTCGCCTACTGCTCCGAGCACATTCCCAAGTGGAACACCATCTCGATCTCCGGGTACCACATCCGCGAGGCCGGGAGCACCGCGGTGCAGGAGATCGCCTTCACGCTGGCCAACGCCATCGCCTACGTGCAGGCGGCGGTGGACGCGGGCCTCGACGTGGACGACTTCGCGCCGCGCCTCAGCTTCTTCTGGAACGGCCACAACAACTTCTTCGAGGAGGTCGCCAAGTTCCGCGCCAGCCGCCGCATGTGGCACCGCATCATGACCGAGCGTTTCGGTGCGAAGAAGGAGGCGAGCGCTCTGCTGCGCTTCCACACCCAGACCGGGGGGAGCACCCTCACCGCCCAGCAGCCGCTCAACAACGTCGTGCGCGTCGCCGTGCAGTCGCTCGCCGCGGTGCTCGGCGGCACGCAGAGCCTCCACACCAACGGCTACGACGAGGCACTCGGCCTGCCCACCGAGGAGGCGGCCCGCATCGCCCTGCGCACGCAGCAGATCATCGGGTGGGAGAGCGGCGTGGCGGACACACCCGACCCCCTCGCCGGCTCGTACTTCGTCGAGTCGTTGACCGACGAGGTGGAGCGCCTGGCCTGGGAGTACATCGAGCGCATCGACGCCATGGGCGGCGCCGTCGAGGCCATCGAGGCCGGTTTCCAGATGGACGAGATCGGCGAGAGCGCGTACGACTACACGAAGTCGATCGACGACGACGAGCGGGTCATCGTCGGGGTCAACCGGTTCACGGTCGAGAGCGAGCCGGAGCCGAACGTGTTCCCCATCGATCCGAGTCTCGCCGTGGGTCAGCTGGCGCGCCTCAGGGCATACAAGGAGGCCCGCGACGCGGCGGCGGTCGCGGCCGCCCTCGAGTCGGTGCGCAACACGGCGCGGGGATCCTCCAATCTCCTCGTGCCGATGAAGCAGGCCCTCCTCGTCGGTGCCACGCTCGGCGAGGTCAGTGACGCCCTGCGCGACGTGTTCGGCACCCACCAGCCGGGACGCTGACGCCCGTTCGACGATTCAGTCGAGCCAGGTCACGCTCGGCTCGGGGCGGTCCCTCGTCGGGGTATCCCGCGTGCGGTGACCCAGGTAGACGAGACCGATCATCGTGGATCCCTCCGGGAATCCGCAGAAGGAGTTCATCTCGGCGTCGGCCCCCGTGGCCGGTGTGCTCCACAGTGCCCCGAGGCCGAAGGCGTCGATCATGAGGAGCATGTTCTGGATGCCGGCGGCGACCGCGTAGGAATTCTCGCGGGTCTCCAGGTCGCTGGCGCCGGGAGCGGACGCAACCGCGAGCACGACGGGCGCCCGGCCGTACTTGGTGCGGGTCTTGTCCACCTTCACTGCATCCTCGCCGCGCGCCTCCATCACGGCGGCCACCGCCGCCCCGAACTCGAGCCGCGCCGCGCCCCGCAGCACGGCGACCCGCAGGGGGCGCGTGACGCGATGGTTGGGGGCCGCCTGTGCCGCACGGGCGATCCGCTCGAGGATCGGGACCTCCACCGGGGCATCGGGGTCGATCGTCATGCCGCTGGTTCGGCGGTGGATGAGCGCCTCGAGCGCGTCCGGGGACATCAGTTGGCGTGGAGGTCGGCGTTCAGCCCGCCCCACGAACCCGAGCGGGCGATGGCCTGGACCGCTCCCGTCATCGAGTTGCGACGGAAGAGAAGACCGCTCTGTCCCGAGAGGCGCAGCGCCTTGACGGGGTTGCCCGAGGGGTCGCCCACGATGGTGCCGGCGGTGACATAGAGACCCGCTTCCACGATGCAGTCGTCACCGAGACTGATGCCGATGCCGGAATTCGCCCCGAGAAGGCATCGCTCACCCACGGTGACGACCTCCTTGCCGCCACCGGAGAGCGTTCCCATGATGGAGGCACCGCCTCCGATGTCGGTGCCGTCGCCGATGACGACACCGGCCGAGATGCGACCCTCGACCATGGAGGTGCCGAGCGTGCCGGCGTTGAAGTTGCAGAAACCCTCGTGCATGACCGTGGTGCCCGGTGCGAGATGGGCGCCGAGCCTGACGCGCCCGGCGTCGGCGATGCGCACGCCCGGGGGCACCACGTAGTCGGTCATGCGCGGGAACTTGTCCACCCCGTGCACGACGAGGTGCTCCCCTCGGCGGGAGAGGTTCCACGCGACGCTCTCCACGGTGTCCACCGCCACGGGACCCCGTGAGGTCCAGGCGACGTTGGCGAGCAGACCGAACACGCCGTCGAGGTTGGCCGTGCGCGGGCGCACGAGACGGTGCGAGAGGAGGTGGAGCCTCAACCACGCGTCCGTCGCGTCGGCCGGAGGGGTGTCGAGGTCTATCTCGAGCGAGACAGCGACGAATTCGACGCCCCGGTCCGGGTCGTCGGGGCGGAGGGGGTCGACGGTTGGCGTCTCGGTCGGCGTCCCGCCGAGACCAAGACCGCGGTAGCGGACGTCGAGCACGGACCCGGACGCGGAGAGCGTGGCGAGACCCGTGCCCCAGGCGGTGGTGCTCATGCGTCGGCCTCCGGTCTCAGGGTGGGGAAGAGGATGACGTCGCGGATGGATTGCGCGCCGCCGATGAGCATCGCCAGTCGGTCGATGCCGATGCCGAGGCCACCGGTCGGCGGCATGCCGTACTCGAGCGCCCGCAGGTAGTCCTCGTCGACCGTTCCGGCCTCGAGGTTGCCGGCCTCCTTGGCTCGTTGCTCCTCCTCGAAGCGCGCACGCTGCTCGGCCGGATCGTTGAGCTCGGAATAGCCGTTGGCGAGTTCGCGTCCGCCGACAAACAACTCGAACCTCTCGGTGAGGAGCGGATCGTCGGTGCGCGTCCTGGCGAGCGGACTGGTCTCCACCGGATGTCCCGTGACGAAGGTGGGTTCGCGCAGCGAGTCCTCGCAGAGCGCCTCGAACATCTCCTCCACGATCCTTCCCGGTCCATGGTCCGGGTCGACTTTCACGCCGCGGTCCGAGGCCAGGCGGGCCAGTTCGTCGCGGGGCATTCCCGGGTGGATGCGGGTTCCGGCGGCCTCGGAGACGAGGTCGACCATCGCGACCCGCCGCCACGGCTTCGACAGGTCGACATCCGCGCCGTCGATCGTCACGACGGCGGTCCCGACCGCGTCGGTCGAGGCGGCCACGATCAGACTCTCGGTGATCTCCATCATCTCGGTGTAGTCGGCGAAGGCCTGATAGAGCTCCATCATCGTGAACTCGGGATTGTGCCGGGTGGAGATGCCCTCGTTGCGGAACACGCGACCGATCTCATAGACGCGCTCCATCCCCCCGACGATGAGCCGCTTCAGGTGCAGCTCGAGCGCGATTCGCAGGTACAGCTGCATGTCGAGGGCGTTGTGGTGGGTGACGAAGGGCCGGGCGTGGGCACCGCCCGCCTCCACGTGGAGCACGGGGGTCTCCACCTCGATGAAGCCCCGATCGAGCAGGGTGCGCCGGAAACTGGCGATGATCGCGTGGCGGACCGCGAACATGCGCCGGGCCTCGGCGTTGACGATGAGGTCCGCGTAGCGCTGTCGGTACCGGGTGTCGGTGTCCACGAGCCCGTGCCACTTGTCGGGCATGGGCCGCAGCGCCTTGGCGAGCAGGCGGATGCCCGACACCTTGAGGGACAACTCGCCCTTGCGCGTGGTCATGACGGTCCCCTCCGCGCCGACCCAGTCGCCGAGATCGAGGCGCGTGACGAATCCGAAGAGGTCGTCGCCCACCTCGGACCGGGACACGAACAACTGCAGGACGTCGTCGCGGTCCTGGATCGTGAGGAAGACGAGCTTTCCCTGGTCGCGCTTGAGCATGACGCGACCGGCGACCGCATCACGGACGTCGGTCTCGGTGCCGGGCTCCATCCCGTCGTGGGCCGCGCGGATCCCGGCGAGAGACCGGGTGCGGTCGAAACGGTGGGGCCACGGGTCGCGTCCCGCTTCGTGCTCGGCGGCGAGGAAGGCGGTGCGACGGGCCCGTTCGGCCTCGAGGCCGCCCGCCGCCTCGTCCTCGCGCTGCTCGTGTGTGTCGTTCTCGCTCACGGTTCCCCCACGGTAGTGGTGGAGCGGCGCCGCGGACCCACCTCCCGTCGCCGGCCAATCGCCGGGCGACGCCCTAGGGTCGGGCGGTGGCCCCCCGCATCCGCGTTGCCGTTTCGCTTCTCCTCGCGACCTGCGCCGCGTCGTCCGGGCTGCTCCCCGATCCTGCGTCGGCCTCAACGACGGCACCGTCGGTGGTCGTCGCCCGCCAGCACACGATGATCGTCCACGCCCGCGGACCCCTGATGTCCTGGCAGGCCACGGCCATCGCCGGAGCGGCCGCGACCGCAGGCGCGACGGGATACCGGGTCTCCACGCCGACCCTGCCCATGACGGCCCACGAACGCGCCGGCCGCATCGTGTGGCGGGCGCCGAGCCGCGCGCGCATCCCGATGGCGGCCACGGTCGTGTCGCGCTGGTACATCAGGGCCGTC
>JAULXU010000005.1:0-2771 GCA_032118285.1 Ilumatobacteraceae bacterium | reverse complement strand
CAGAGGCCGACACCGCGGTGTTGTGGGAGAGGCTGGGTCGACTCGACCCCGTGTCCGCGTCAAGGACCGAGCCGGGGAACAGGCGCCGCATCGTGCGCGCCCTCGAGGTGTGCGTGGGCAGCGGGATGCCCTTCAGTTCGTTCGGCGACGGTGTGGCCGCGTTCCCTCCGATCGACGTCGTGCAGGTCGGGTTGCGCTGGAACCGGGAGGCACTGCGTCGTCGCATCGCGGCGCGCGCGCAGGAGATGTTCTCGACAGGTCTCGTTGAAGAGGTGGCGGGCCTCCTCGCGCGTCCCGGGGGTGTGTCGCCCACGGCGATGCAGGCGCTCGGGTACAAGGAGGTCGTCGAGCACCTGGAAGGACGCTGCAGCCTCGAGGCGGCGATGGCCACGGTGGTGCTGCGAACAGGACAGTTCGCGGTGCGCCAGGAGCGCTGGTACCGCCGCGATCCGCGTATCGAATGGGTCGACGTGGAGGCCGATCCGGTCGAGGAAGCCGGACCGCTGGTGCGTCGGATGCTGGCATAGTGTCGGGAGACATGCACCTCGTCCTCTCGAAGCACCACGGTCTCGGCAACGACTTCCTCGTCTGCGACACCACCCGTGCCGACCCGGCGGTGCCCTGGCCCGACGTGGCCCGCAGTCTGTGCGCCCGCAGAGTCGGTGTCGGCGCGGACGGACTCCTGTTGCTCGGAATCGCGGGGAGCAACCGTCTCACCATGAGGCTGTTCAACGCCGACGGCAGCGAGGCCGAGATGAGCGGCAACGGAATCCGTTGCCTCGTGCAGGCGGCCCACCACGCCCTCGCCGGACCTGATGGCGCGGTGTATGAGGTGGACACGGCGGCCGGTCGGCGCACTGCTGAGGTGCTCGGGGAGACGGCGCCCCACACCCTCGAGGTGCGGGTCGACATGGGGAATGTCACCGACCTGCCCGAGCCGGCCGGTTGGGCGGCACTGGAGTGCGATCCGCTCCGTCCCGTGCGCCACCTCTCGCTCGGCAACCCCCACTCGGTGGTGGGCGTGGAGGACGTCACCGATGTCGACCTCGCCCGGCTCGGCGCCCTGGTGCCAGGGGTCAATCTCGAGATCGTCGCACCCGGCCCGGGAACGGACGCCGTGACCATGCGAGTGCACGAGAGGGGCGTGGGTGTCACGCCGGCCTGCGGCACCGGAGCCTGTGCCGCGGCCGCGGCGGCCATCGCGTGGGGGATCGTGCCCGCATCCGTCGGCGAAGTGACGGTGCACATGGACGGGGGTTCCGTGCGCGTGCGCATGGACGACGGATGCGCGGTGCTCACCGGCCCCTCGACATGGGTGGGCACCATCACGGTGGCGCTGTGAGTGATCCGTACCAGGAGGCCCTCGGCCGCACCCTCATCGAGCGGTCCTTCCGGGAGCGCATCGTCCTCGTGGGGGTGACCCTCGCCGGTCACACCGACGAGGAGACGGAGGAGGGGCTCGACGAGCTCTCGCTGCTCATCGACACCGCCGGCGCCGACGAGGCCGCCCGACTCACCCAGCGTCGCGACACACCCGATCCCGCTTGGTACATCGGCAAGGGCAAGGTGGACGAACTGCGGGAGGTGTGTCTCGCGGTGGATGCCGACACCGTCGTGTTCGACAACGACCTCACGCCCGGTCAGCAGTACAACCTGGAGAAGGCACTCGGTCGCACGGCGCTCGACCGCACCGCGGTCATCCTCGACATCTTCGGTCAGAACGCCCACTCGCTCGAGGGCAAGGCCCAGGTGGAGCTCGCCCTGCTCAAGTACCGACTTCCGCGACTGCGGCGCGGACAGAAAGGGGGCATGTCGCAGCAGGCGGGCGGTATCGGCACGCGCACGAGGGGTTCGGGCGAGACAAAGATGGAACTCGACCGCCGGCGCATCGCGGGTCGCATCACTCGTCTCGAGAAGGACCTGCGCGCCCTGCAGAAGACCCGGCAGACGCAGCGCAAGGGCCGCACTCGCAGCGGACTGGCCTCCGTGGTCATCGTCGGATACACCAACGCGGGCAAGTCGACGCTGCTCAACGCCCTCACCCGCGCCGGTGTTCTCGCCGAGGACCGGCTGTTCGCCACACTCGATCCCACCACTCGTCGTCTCGCACTGCCCGGCGGGGAGCCCGTCCTTCTCACCGACACGGTCGGATTCATCCGCCAGCTGCCCCACGCGCTCGTCGAGTCGTTCAAGAGCACCCTCGAGATCGCCGCAGAGGCGGATCTCCTCGTGCATGTCGTGGACGCGAGCGCCGTTCATCCCGATCACCAGATCGATGCGGTGCGCGGTGTGCTGGCCGAGATCGGAGCCCATCGGGTTCCCGAGTTCATCGTCTTCAACAAGGCCGACCTGCTGGCGGACGGCGGGGCCGAGCTCGTCGCCCTCCACGAGGGTTCCGTGGCGCTCTCGGCGCGCCTGGGGACGGGGCTCGAGGACTTCCTCCGTCGCCTCGCCGACCGCATGCGCGCCATTTCTCGCGTCACCGAACTGCTCGTGCCCTACGAGCGGGGCGACGTCATCGCCGCGGTGCACCGCGAGGGAGAGGTGCTCTCGATGGCGGATGAGGATGGTGGCCTGCGCATCAGGGCCCGTCTGTCCGGTGCATCCGAGGGTCGTCTGCGCGGGTTCGTGGTCGGCGGAGCCGGTGGGGAAAAATCGGGGTCTCATGATTGACAGGGACGCCCCCGGTTTCGTGCCGCCGCCGTACCCCTACGACCGGCTCGACGCCTTCCAACGGATCGCCGCGGAATTCGACGGGGCGGCGGTCGACC
>JAULXU010000004.1:0-2204 GCA_032118285.1 Ilumatobacteraceae bacterium | reverse complement strand
GTGGGTGCGGCGCGGGTGCTCGCGGCGCGCCGGGACGACATCGCCGGACGCGTTCTGTTCATGTTCCAGCCCGGCGAGGAGGGTCACGACGGCGCGCGCGAGATGCTCGAGGAGGGTGTGCTCGACGTGCCGCCCCTCGCCGACGGCACGCCGTCCCCCGTCACCGGCGCCTTCGCCATCCACGTCGCCTCCAACATCCCCGGGGGATTCGTCGCCCTCAAGCCCGGCGCCCTCATGGCCTCGAGTGACGAACTCACCATCACGGTCAAGGGCAAGGGTGGACACGGAAGTGCCCCCCACTTCACTCTCGATCCCGTTCCGGTCGCCTGCGAGATCGTGCAGGCCCTCCAGACCATGGTGACGCGGCGCATCGACGTGTTCGACCCGGGCGTCGTCACCGTCACACAGATCCACACGGGCACCGCCTACAACGTCATCCCTGAGACGGCCGTCATCATGGGCACGATGCGGTCGGTCAGCGAGCGCACGCGGTCGCTCATCCACGACGGCGTCCGTCGGGTCGCCGAGGGCGTGGCGTCCGCCCACGGCATGGAGGTCGACGTGAATCTCGAATACGGCTATCCGGTCACCGTCAACGACACCGGCTTCGCCGGGTTCGCCGCCGACGTCGCCACGGCGGTGGCCGGGGACGCGAACGTGCGCATCATGGACAACCCGGTGATGGGGGCCGAGGACTTCAGCTACGTGCTCAACCGCGTGCCGGGCGCCATGGTGTTTCTCGGGCTCATGCCCGCGGGAATGGACATCTTCGCGGCCGCCCCGAACCATTCGAACCGGGCCATCTACGAGGAGGACCACATGCGCCGCGGCATCGCCCTGTATTCGGCGATGGCACTGCGCCATCTGGGGGTGCCGCTCGGCTGAGCGGCCGCGGCCTCAGTCGTTTCGCCCGGCCTGGGAGGCCTTGGCCCACCACTCCCGTGCGGCTTTGAGGATCTCGCCGTCCGACATCGCCTGCAGGTTGAGGTGCAGATCGTCGCTCACCGCGGCGGCGAGGTCGCGGTGCTTGGTGCCGAGGTAATCGCGGAACCGGTCCACCTCGCTGCCCTTGCCGTGCCCGTGTCCGATGAGGAGCAGATGTCCCGCACCCGCACAGGCCGCGGCGATGGCCGCGAAGAACTCGGGGTTCGCCGAATCGGTGTGGTGACCGTGGTCGGCCTGTCCCGTGCGCACGTGCCTGTGGTCGTGCTCGCCCGGTGCGTGCACGACGTGCGGTGCGGTGCCGGGTTCGATCCCCTCCGCCCACACCTTGGCCTCGTTCTGGGTGACCACCGCAACGACGAGCTTGTGATTGGTGCCGCTCATGCGCGCTCTCCTCATGGTTCCCTCGGGAACCGTCCGGATGACCGGGCCCCGGGACTGCTTCCCTAGGATTCGGACATCGCTTCCGATTCCCACTCTACGTCGCCTGCTGCGGACAGCTTTGACCGTGTACTCGGCCTCGGACACGTCACAGCCAGTGGTGTCGCGGTCATCATCGGCGCGGGTATCTACGTACTTCTCGGCCCGGCAGCGGCCGACGCCGGTGGTCTGGTGTGGCTTTCGTTCATCGTGGCGGCCGTCCTGTGCGCGCTCACCGCCTTCAGCTACATGGAACTGTCCTCGATGTACCCGAAGGCCGGCTCGGAGCACGAGTTCACCAGGCACGCCTTTCCTCCGATCGTGTCCTTCAGCGCCGGGTGGGCCATGACAACGGGGCTCATCGTCGCGGCGGCGAGCGTGGCGCTCGGTTTCGCCCGCTACACCGGCGAGTTCATCGACGTCAGCGAGCGCACCATGGCCTGGGCGATCATCATCATCATGGCGCTCGTGTCGGCGACGGGAATGGCCCGGGCCGCGTGGCTGGTCATCGTGATGGGCTCGGTGGAGATCGGCAGCCTCGTGGTGGTGGCCGTGGTCGGGCTACCCGACATCGGCAACCACTCGCTCATCGAGGGCGGCAGCGTCGCGGGCGTGGTGGGCGCGGCCGGCTTGATCTTCTTCGCCTTCATCGGATTCGACGAGGTCATCACACTGGCCGAGGAGACCCGCAATCCCGCACGCAACATCCCGCGCGCGCTCTTCCTGGCGCTCGTCATCTCGACATTCCTCTATGTGGCCGTCGCTGCGGTGTCGGTGGGAGTTCTCGGAGCCGACGAACTGGCCCGTGCCCCCAGACCGCTCGCATCGGTGATGGAGGAGGC
>JAULXU010000003.1:6654-10525 GCA_032118285.1 Ilumatobacteraceae bacterium | reverse complement strand
GCCTCGGTGGCCTCGCCGTTCTCCTGGAACTTGATCTTCTTGGTCACGCCCTCACCTTCGTAGGTCTCGACTGCCGCGAGGACAGCCTCGCGGGTGGTCGCACCAGCCTTGATGATGTTGAGGAAGACGTTCGCCACGTCGTAGTACTCGGCACCGTAGGTGCTGGGAGTCTCACCGTTGTACTTGGCCTGCCATGCCTTCAGCAGGTCACCCTCGCCGTCCTTGCAGGGACAGGCGATGATGGCACCGGCGGCGGCGGGACCCGCGGCATCGGCGTAGCCGGCCTGGTCCTTGACGCCGTCACCGAAGACGAGAGTCGCCTCGACGCCCGCATCACGGAGCTGGGTCGAGATCTTCGCTGCCTCGGCGTAGTAGCCACCGAAGAAGACGGCGGTCACGTTGGCGTCCTTGATCTTGGTCACGACGGCCGAGTAGTCGGTGCCCTTCGGGTCGATGGCGTCGCGCACGGTGACGGCGGAGCCGACCGTGGTGGCGACCTCATCGGCGAGGGGCTTGCCGTACGAGCTGGCATCGTCGATGACGGCGACAGCAGTGGCCTTGAGTTCCTCGGTGATGTACTTGCCGATGGCGGGACCCTGGACCGAGTCATTGGCGAGGAGACGGTGGAAGGACTTCCAGCCGTTCGCCGACAGGCTCGGACGGGTGGCCGAACCGGTCACCACTGCGAGACCAGCGGCCTCGTACAGCGGCATGGCGGCCTCGGTCTCGCCCGAGAATCCCGGGCCCATGATTCCGAGAATCTTGGCGTTGTCGATGGCCGACTGCGCAGCAGCGGGGGCCTTCGCCGGATCGCCCTGGGTGTCGAGCTTCACGATCTCGACGCACATGTCGGGGTTCGCGGCGTTGAACTCGTCAACGGCCAACTGGGCACCCTTGAGCATCGGCGCTCCGAGGTTGCCGGCGTCGCCGGTCTCGGGGAACTGAAGCGCAAGCGCATACTTGAACTCGGTGCACTCCGCCGCGGGGGCGGTGGTCTCCGAGCTGTCGTCACTGCCGCCGCAGGCAACGCCTACGAGCGACAGACCGAGCAGGGCTGCGCTGATGCGCAGAACACGGCTCTTCTTCATTGGTTTTTCTCCCTGGGGGAAAGGGCGACGGAAGCCGCCGGGTTGTGGTCTTTCAAGAATACTGGGGAAAACCCCTCTACTCAATGGACATTGCCGTTTTTATTGACTATCCGCCAGAAGCTCCACGAGGTCGACGACATCGGAAAAACGGTTGTACAGGGCGGAAAAGCCGAATCTGAGCAGATCCGGGGGCCGAAAGTCGGCGATGACGTCCCGTGCTGCCAGGCCATCCACGAGCGCGCGGCCGCCCGGGTGTCCGAGTGCAACGTGACTGCCCCGGCGGTCCGCCTCCCGAGGTGAGGCCAGCCGGAAGCCGCGGGGCACGAGATGCCGCTCAGCCAGATCGACGAAGAGACCCGTGAGTGCCGTGCTCTTCGAACGGATGGACTCCATCGAAAGGCCGTCGAACGCCTCGAGCGCACCCTCGAGGGCCTTCATCGACAGGACGTTGGCCGTGCCGGTGAGGAAACGGGTGATACCGGGTGCGGGCCGGTAGTCGACCTCGAAGGCGAAGGGTTCGGCGTGCCCCCACCATCCCTGCAGGGGATGCGACGCGGCATCGGCGTGACGGGGCGCCGCGTAGATGAACGCCGGTGCACCCGGACCACCGTTCAGATATTTGTACCCGCATCCGACGGCGAAATCGGCGTCGAGTCCCGTGAGGTCGATCGGGACAGCCCCCGCCGTGTGGGCGAGGTCCCACACCATGAGAGCACCCGCGGCATGCGCGGCACTCGTGATCGCCGCGGCGTCGAGGATGCGTGCCGATCGATAATCGACGTGGGTGGCGGTGACGACGGCTGTGTCGGGGCCGATGCGCGACACCAACTCGTCGGCGGGGACCGCCACCAGTTCGAGACCGTGCTGGTCGGCGACGGCGGCGGCGATGTAGATGTCCGTGGGGAAATTGTCGACGTCGACGACAAGGGTGCGCCGCCCGGGTCGCAGGGCCACGGCGGCCGACAGGGCCTTCTGCAGGTTGATGGAGGTGTTGTCGCACACCACGACCGTGCCGGGAGCGGCACCGATGAGAGGGGCGATGGCGTCACCGATACGGGCGGGCATGGCGAGCCAGTCCTCGTTCCAGGACCTGATGAGCCGCACCCGCCACTCGTGCTCGACTGCACGCGAGATGGTCTCGCGGGAGCGGAACGTGAGGGGTCCGAGTGAATTGCCGTCGAAGTACAGCGTCCCCTCGGGGATGTCGAACAGTCCGCGTCGATCCGCGAGCGGATCGGCCGCGTCGAGATCCCGTGCCATGTCGCGTGCATCGTCGATTCTCATGGCGTTCCTTCCGTGGCGCGGGCCAGCACCCAGTCTCCCACCGTCGTCCCCGGCCGCACCAGATCGAGGGGCAGATCGAAATGGTCGCGCCCGGGCACGATGAGGGAGGACACCTTCGCACCGGCGCCGGCGAGCCGGGCCGCGTACTCGCGGTTCTGATGGATGAACTCGTCCGATTCGTGCTCGGCGACCGCGCACAGGACCTCATCGCCTCCCGCCACGACGGGCAGCAGTGCGGGACTGACCGCCGTCGCCCCGGCCTCGTCGAGACCGAGGGCATCGTTGACCGACGTGCCCACGAGCGGTCTGAGGTCGTAGATGCCGCTCAACAGCACCGTGGCATCGATGAGGCCCGCCACCCGCCGGTCGGCCCGCACCATCGCCGCCAGATGGGCACCCGCGCTCGAGCCGGCGAGAACGGCGCGACTCGGCCCCACGCGGGCGATGGCGGCCGCGACGTCGCGCACGCACTCCTCGACGATCCCGGCGATCGTGACCGCCGGGGCGAGGCGGTACTCGACGGCGTGCACGCCGATGCCGCTGGCGAGGGCGTCGTCGGCCATGAACAGCGAGTCGCTCGCCGACAATTCCTGCCAATAGCCGCCGTGAACGTAGACGAGGAGGGGACTGCCCCTCCTCGTCAGATCCGCGCCGATGTGGCGCGCGCTCAGTTGTCGGTAACGGTCGAGGTGTTCGACGAGGGGCTGCAGTGCCCACCGGGACGGTGAGTACTGGTGCTCCGCGTCGGGTTCCCCGGCCAACGGGTCGTCCGACCTACATCATCCCCATGCCACCGGGCATGCCTCCCCCGCCCATGGGCGCGGGATTCTTCTCGGGCTTGTCGGCCACGAGGCATTCGGTGGTGAGCACGAGGGCGGCGATGGACGCCGCGTTCTGCAGGGCGGCGCGGGTCACCTTGGCGGGGTCGATGATGCCCTTCGACACCAGGTCGACGTACTCGCCGGTGGCGGCGTTGAAGCCCATGGCACCCTTTTCCGCCTCCACCTTCTGCACGACGACCGATCCCTCGTGACCGGCGTTGTCGGCGATGTGGCGCGCGGGCGCCACGAGTGCCTCGTAGACGGTGCGCGCACCGGTGGCCTCGTCGCCCGTGAGCGACTCGACGACCTTGAGCACCGCGGGACGGCTGCGCAGGAGAGCGGTGCCGCCGCCGGCGACGACGCCCTCCTCGATGGCCGCCCGGGTGGCCGACACGGCGTCCTCGATGCGGTGCTTCTTCTCCTTGAGCTCCACCTCGGTGGCGGCGCCGACGCGGATGACCGCGACGCCTCCCGCCAACTTGGCGAGGCGCTCCTGGAGCTTCTCGCGGTCCCAGTCCGAGTCGGTGTTGTCGATCTCGGTCTTGATCTGGGAGATGCGGGCCGTCACGTCGGCCTTCTCACCGGCACCGTCCACGATCGTGGTGGTGTCCTTGGTGATGATCACGCGCTTGGCGCGGCCGAGCAGGTCGAGAGTGACGTTCTCGAGCTTGAGACCGA
>JAULXU010000003.1:0-6644 GCA_032118285.1 Ilumatobacteraceae bacterium | reverse complement strand
GCCGGTGAGGATGGCCATGTCCTGGAGCATCGCCTTGCGACGGTCGCCGAAACCCGGAGCCTTCACCGCGGTGGAGTTGAACGTGCCGCGGATCTTGTTCACCACGAGGGTGGCGAGGGCCTCGCCCTCGACGTCCTCGGCGATGATGACGAGCGGACGTCCGGCCTTCATGACCGCCTCGAGGGCGGGCAGGAGCGACTGCACCGAGGAGACCTTGGCCGAGTGGTAGAGGATGTAGGGGTCCTCGATCACGGCCTCCTGGCGCTCGGCGTCGGTGACGAAGTACGGCGACAGGTAGCCCTTGTCGAACTGCATTCCCTCGGTGAAGTCGAGCTCGATCCCGAAGGTGTTCGACTCCTCGACCGTGACCACGCCGTCCTTGCCCACCTTGTCGATGGCGTCGGCGATGACCTGACCGATTCCCGCGTCGGCGGCGGAGATCGTGGCGACACTGGCGATGTCGCCCTTGTCGTCCACCTCCTTGGCCTGGGACTTGAGGGACTCGACGACGGCCGCGACGGCCTTCTCGATGCCCCGCTTCAGACCCATCGGGTTGGCGCCGGCGGCCACGTTGCGCATGCCCTGCTGGACGATGGCCTGAGCGAGCACCGTGGCGGTGGTGGTTCCGTCGCCGGCGACGTCGTTGGTCTTGGTGGCGACCTCCTTCACCAGCTGCGCACCCATGTTCTCGAAGGGATCGTCGAGTTCGACCTCCTTGGCGATGGACACGCCGTCGTTGGTGATGGTCGGCGCGCCAAACTTCTTGTCGAGCACGACGTTGCGACCCTTGGGCCCGAGCGTCACCTTGACGGTGTCGGCGAGCTTGTTGACGCCGGCCTCGAGGGCGCGACGGGCCTCGTCGTGGAACTTGAGCTGCTTGGGCATGTCGTTCCTACTTTTCTACGACCGCGAGCACGTCGCGACTGGTGAGGATGAGCAGGTCCTCGCCGCCGTGGGTCACCTCGGTGCCGCCGTACTTGCTGTACAGCACCACGTCGCCCACCTTGATGTCGAGCGGGAAGTGCTCGCCCTCGTCGTCGCTCCAGCGACCGGGACCGACGGCCAGGACGGTTCCCTGCTGGGGCTTTTCCTTGGCGGTGTCGGGGATCACGAGCCCCGATGCGGTGGTCTGCTCCGCCTCGCTCGGCTTGACCACGATGCGGTCGTCCAGTGGCTTGAGTTTCATGTCGTTCCTCCGATGGATCGGGCCTGTTTTCCTGGCGCCCGGGACCTGCCCGGGCGTTGGCACTCTAGGAGTGCGAGTGCCAAGGATAGAGACGCCGGAGGGCCGACGACAACCGGCGCGTCCGGGAGGATCCGGGCGCCACGAGGCCGAGGAGCTCGGCGGTCTCGCGCAGGGGCAGACCCACGACGCCCGAGAGCGACCCCTCCACCGTGGTGACGAGGGTGCCCCCGCGGCCCTGGATGGCGTATCCGCCGGCTTTGCCCTGCCATTCGCCCGACTGGAGGTACCACTCGCGCAGGTGCTTGTTGACGGGCCGGAAGCGCACCACGGAGGTGGTGCGCAGGGACCGGGACCCGTCCGGGGCCACCCGGGCCACGGCGGTGTGCACCTTGTGGGTGCGGTCGCTCAACGAGTTGAGCATGCGACGGGCGACCTCCTCGTCGGCCGGCTGTCCGAGGATGCGTCCGTCGATCTCGACGGCCGTGTCGGCGGCGATGACCACGGCATCGGGGTGGGCGGCGGCGACCTTGGCGGCCTTCTCCTCGGCCATGCGCACCACGTAGGCCCGCGCCTTCTCGCCGGGGCGCGGGGTCTCGTCGATGTCGGGGGCCACCGCCTTGTGGCTCACCCCGAGCCGGGAGAGCAGCTCGCGACGGCGGGGGGACCGGGATGCCAGCACCACCCTGGGCTTCTTGCCACCGACCCGAGGGGTCCCGGCCCGTGCCTTCGTCGTCTTGTCAGCCACCGCTCGGAATCCTAATCGCGCCGTCCTCCGGCACCGTCATGTCCTCGCGGTTCTCGAGGTAGTTCTCCGGCAGCACGACGGTGATCGGTCCGTTGGTGTGACCACGGGGCAGGCGCCGTGCCGCGTCCGGGAGGGGCACTGCGGGATCGAGCGAGTCGCACAACGACGCCAGTTCCCCGAGCGACGCCACGAGGGAGAACCGGCGGCGGGCCTCTGTGCCCACGGGATACCCGGTGAGATACCAACCTGCGTGCTTGCGGAAATTGCGGATGCCCGCCTCGTCGCCCATGTGCCGACACAGGAGTTCGGCGTGGCGCGTCATCATCGCGGCGACCTCACCGAGGGTCGGTGGACCCGGCACGGGTGCACCGGTGAAGGCCGCCACGAGGTCGCGGAACAACCAGGGCTTCCCCAGACAGCCACGACCGACGACGACGCCGTCGCACCCGGTCTCGTCCATCATGCGCACGGCATCGGCGGCCTCCCACACGTCCCCGTTGCCGAGCACGGGAATGGTGCGCACCCTGTCCTTCAGCTCGGCAATGGCCTCCCAGCGCGCCTCCCCGGCGTAGTGCTGACGGGCGGTGCGGGCGTGCAGCGCCACCGCGGCGACCCCTTCCTCCTCGGCGATCGTGCCGGTGTCGAGGAAGGTGACGACATCGTCGTCGAGCCCGATGCGGAACTTGGCGGTGACCGGGATGCCGTGGGGCGCGGCCTCGGTGACGGCGGCCCGGATGATGGCGCGCAGGAGGTTGCGCTTCACGGGCACCGCCGCCCCGCCCCCCTTGCGGGTCACCTTGGTGGCGGGACAGCCGAAGTTCATGTCGATGTGGTCGACGAGACCGCCCCGGCACAGCTCGCGCACCGCCCGACCCACGAAGTCGGGGTCGCTGCCGTATATCTGCAGACTGCGGAAGTCCTCGTCGGACGTGAATCCCACCATGCGCCGGGTGCGGTCGTTGCCGTGCACCAGAGCGGCGGCCATCACCATCTCGCTCACATAGACGAGCCCCGGGCCCTGCTCGCGGCACAGGGTGCGGAAAGGGGCGTTCGTCACCCCCGCCATGGGGGCGAGGACCACGGGAACGGGGAACTCGCGCTCGCCGAGACGCAGCGGCAGACGAGCGGGCCGGGTGCCGTCGGCCCCCGGGACGATGCGGGACGATGCGGTCACCGGGGGACCGCCGACAGTTTGAGATTGGGGTACGCCCCGCAATGGAGACCGGTGGGGCCGTCGGCGGCGAGGCGGTGCCAGGCCGCCGCGCCGATCATCGCGGCGTTGTCGGTGCACATCTCGCGGCTCGGCAGGGCCACGGGGATGCCCGCATCCGCGCCGCGCGCGGACATTTCCTCGCGAAGGCGCGAGTTGGCCGACACTCCCCCGCCGAGCACGATGCCCCGTGCCCCGACCGCCGCGGCGGCGCGGAGGGTCTTGGTGCACAGGACGTCCACGACGGCCTCCTGGAACGACGCCGCCACGTCGACGGCCGTCACCTCCGGGTGGCGACGCACGTGGTTGACCACGGCGGTCTTGAGACCGCTGAACGAGACGTCGAGGCCGTCGTGGAGCATCGCGCGGGGAAAGGCGATGGCCGAGGCATCTCCGGCCCGTGCACTGCGGTCGATGGCGGGACCGCCCGGATATCCGAGGTCGAGCCAGCGCGCCACCTTGTCGAAGGCCTCTCCGGCGGCGTCGTCGATGGTGCGCCCGAGCACCCGATAGTCGCCGTGTCCGCGCATCTCGACGATCATCGTGTGGCCTCCCGAGACGAGGAGAACCACGAGGGGGAACTCGAGCGTCGGATCGTCGAGAAGACCGGCGTAGAGATGGGCCTCGAGGTGGTTCACGCCGACGAAGGGACGGTCCCACGCCAGGGCGAGCCCCTTGGCCGCCGAGACGCCGACGAGGAGGGCCCCGATGAGACCGGGACCGGCGGTGGCCGCCACCGCGTCGATGCGCGTGCGATCGATGCCCGCCTCCTCGACCGCCGCCGACACCACGGGCACGAGGGCCTCGATGTGGGCACGACTGGCCACCTCGGGCACCACCCCGCCGAACCGGGCGTGGATGTCGACCTGGCTCGACACGACACTGCTCAGCACGTCGGAGCCCCCCATGACCACGGCGGCGGCGGTCTCGTCACAACTCGTCTCGAGGGCGAGGACCACCGTCGACTCCCCGGCCCATGGCGGACGACTCACGACCGCCTCCCGGCGAGCAGGGCGAGACGCTGGGCGTACTCGTCCGTGGCCACTCCGTGCGCCCACATGATGATGGCGTCCTCGGTGTTCTCGTAGTAACGGGCGCGCACCCCCACCGGCACGAATCCGAATCTGCGGTAGAGAGCCTGGGCGACCTCGTTGGAGGCGCGCACCTCGAGTGTCATGGCCCGACATCCCCGGTCGTGGCACAACAGCGCCAGGTCGAGGAGAATCTCGGTGGCGACCCCCCGTCCCTGCCACACGGGGTCGACGGCGATGTTCGTCACGTGCGCGTCGTCGTCGGAGAACAACAGGCCGCCGTACCCGGCGAGTTCGTCCCCGACGTAGGCCACCAGATACCACCGGGTGCCGCTGCGCATGCCGGCGAGTTCGTCGACGAACGTGCGGTGGGTCCAGGGACGCGGGTGCACCTTCTCCTCGATCTCGAGCACGCGTCGCAGGTGACGACGGCGCATGGCCTCGGTGGTGAGATCGAGGCCGGGATGATCGTGCGTGCGGCTCATCGGGGACCCGTCCGCGTCTGCCAGTGGATCTCGGCATCGGGTGCCCGCAGGTAGATCGGGGTCACCGCACCCGGGTCGGTGCCCCCGTCGACGGCCACGATCGGCGCCGCCATCGCCACCATGTCGGCGGCGTCGGGGAATCGCAGGGACGGGTCGGCTGTGCGCGCCCAGGCGAGATCGGAGAAGACCTCGCGATGACGCTCTATTCCCGTGCCCAGACACAGCACCGGTTCGGCGCGGTCGGCGAGGATCCCGGCGAGTTCCTCAGGGGGGCCGGTGACGGGATCGGAAAGGCGCACGAGCGTGCCGTCCGGTCGGGGGGCGTGCAGGGCCCAGTGGATCTCCGACCGGCGGGCGTCGATGGCCGTGGCCACGAGGTCGGGACCGTCGGGTGCGCGACGCGCCAGGATGTCGAGACTGCACAGGGGTACGACGGGAATCTCGAGCCCCCACGCCATGGCTTGAGCGGTGGCGATTCCCACCCTCATGCCGGTGAACAGACCCGGCCCGGCGTCGACTGCGACGGCCGAGAGGTCGGCCGGTGTCACGGCGACCTGCCCGAGGAGGAACTGGATCATCGGAGCGAGAGTCTCGGCGTGGCGGCGGTCACCCACGACCGCGGCACGGGCCGCGACGCCCCGATGGTCGCCGAGAGCGACGCTCACGCACTCCGCCGCGGTCTCGATGGCGAGGATCACCGGGACGTCCACCCCGCGAGCGCCGTGCGCAGCAATTCCCATCGGGAATCCCAGGTCCGGCCCTCGGCATCGAAGACGATCGTGCGCGCGTTCTCCTCGTCGCCGTGCCCGAGGGAGACGACGAGGCAGTCCCCGAGCACGTCGAGTGCGACATCCCCCCACTCGACGACCACGACGGCTCCGAGGTCGGCCGACTCGCGCAATCCGAGATCGGCGACCTCCGAACGCGAACGCAGTCGGTGAAGGTCCGCGTGGTGGAGGGGGATGCGTCCGCTCTCGTGGACGTGCACGAGGGCGAAGGTGGGCGAGGTCGGACGGTCGTCATCGGCCACGCCGATGGCCGCGGCGAGGCCGGCGGTGAAGGCCGTCTTGCCCGCCCCCATCTCGCCCGCCAGGACGATGATGTCCCGGGGACGCACCAGACGCGCGAGCGCACCGGCGATGGCGGCCGTGTCGGTCGGCGACGAACTGACGCAGTGGATCACTGGTGGAACCTGTGCACCCGTGAGGAGATGCCGCACACGACCTCGTAGCCGATGGTGCCGAGCGCCCGCGCCCAGTCGTCTGCGCCGACGCTGCCGTCGCCCTGCCGGCCGATGAGCATCACCTCGTCGCCGACGCTCACCGAACTGTCGGAGCCGCAGTCGAGCATGATCTGGTCCATCGTCACGGTTCCCGCGAAGGGACGGGGCACACCGTTGACGAGGACGCGCACGTCGGTCTCGGCGAGGCGCCGCGGCACGCCGTCGGCGTACCCCACCGGCACCGTGGCCACGAGGGTGGGGCCGTCGACGGGACGTCGCAGTCCGTAGGACACCGCTTCCCCCGCCTCGATCCAGCGCAGGGCCGACACGCGCGCGCGGAACATGAGGGCCGGAACGAGGTCGCCGCACAGGTGGTCGACCCCGGCGCCCGGGGACAGTCCGTACACCGCGATGCCGGCGCGCACCATGTCGAAGCGGGCCTCCGGTCGCGACAGTGCAGCGGCCGAATTCGCCGCGTGCACCAGTGGCGGACGGATTCCCGCGGCCGCCAGGTCGTCGAGCACCCCGCGGAACACGCCGAGCTGGCGCTCGTTGGCGGGATGGTCGGGATCGTCGGCGACGGCGAGGTGCGTCCACACGCCCCCCAGCTCGATCGCACCCATGGAGGAGAGCGACTGGGCGAGGGCGACGGCCTCGCGCGGGGACACACCCGTGCGGTGCATCCCGGTGTCCACCTTCATGTGCACCTGCACCGGAGCCGGTGCCGAGGTCGCAGCCAGGGCGAGGGCGGCCGCCGAGCGGGTG
>JAULXU010000002.1:1466-2598 GCA_032118285.1 Ilumatobacteraceae bacterium | reverse complement strand
GCGTTGAAGGCCGCACAGTTAGTCTCGGGTCAATGACTGACATCCTTGTCATCACGGGACTCTCGGGGGCCGGCAGGTCGCAGGCGGCCGACGACCTCGAGGACCTCGGTTGGTTCGTGGTGGACAACCTGCCGGTGGCCCTCCTCGACAAGGTGGTCGAACTGTCAGGGGAGTCAGGCGGCGAGATCGAGAAGTTGTGCCTGGTGGTCGGCAATGCACGGCACCAGGCGGCGATTCTCGCCGCCATCGGCAACCTGCGCGGGCAGGGTCACCGTGTGCGCATCCTCTTCCTCGATGCCTCCACGCGCGAACTGGTGCGGCGCTACGAGGCCACCCGCCGCCGCCATCCGTTGAGCGACGGCACACGAGGTCTGGAGGACGTGATCGAGGCCGAGAGGACCGCCGTCTCGGAGGTGAAGGCGTCCGCCGACCTGCTCATCGACACAACGGGACTCACGGTTCACCAGTTGAAGGCGCAGTTGCACGAGTTGTTCGGCCCCGAATCCCCTGCAGACTCGCTGCAGGTCACCGTGCTGTCCTTCGGGTTCAAGCACGGTGTGCCGATCGATGTGGACACCGTCTTCGACGTCAGGTTCCTTCCCAACCCTCACTGGGACGAGGCACTGCGTCCGCTCACCGGTCTCGATACCCCTGTGTCTGACTTCGTCCTGCGCGGGGACCTCGCGGCCGAGTTCGTGCAGCGGGTGACATCCCTCCTTGATCTCGTTCTGCCGGCCTACGTCGCCGAGGGGCGCAGCTACCTGACCATCGGCGTCGGGTGCACGGGCGGGCGGCATCGTTCTGTTGCAGTCGTCGAGTCCCTCGCGGCCCACCTCAGGGCTTCCGGGTACCACCCGCGCGTCTCGCACCGTGACCTGAGTCTCTGAGCGGCGGGGCCGTCGGCCAGCAAGTCGCGCCTGTGCCGGCGAACTAGGGTTGACCGAGGCAGAGGCGCCCCCGTCGAAAGGACCAGACGTGACAGTTCGTGTAGGAATCAACGGTTTCGGCCGCATCGGACGCAACTTCTTCCGGGCGGCGGCGGCACGTGGGGCCGACGTGGAGATCGTCGCCGTGAACGACCTCGGGTTGCTCAAGACCATGGCGCACCTCCTCAAGTACGACTCCGTGCTCG
>JAULXU010000002.1:0-1456 GCA_032118285.1 Ilumatobacteraceae bacterium | reverse complement strand
TAACGACATCTCTGCGGTCGAGAACGGCATCAGCATCGACGGGAAGGTCCTGAAGGTCCTCTCCGAACGCGACCCCAAGGCGCTGCCGTGGGGCCAGCTCGGCGTCGACCTGGTCATCGAGTCCACAGGATTCTTCACGGACCGGGACAAGGCAGCGGCGCACCTCGAGGCGGGCGCCCCCCTCGTCATCGTGTCCGCACCGTCGAACGGGGCGGACGCAACGTTCGTGTACGGAATCAACCACGGTGATTTCGACAGGTCACGGCACAAGGTCATCTCGAACGCCTCCTGCACCACCAATTGTTTCGTTCCGATGGTCAAGGTGCTGGACGACGCGTTCGGCATCGAGAACGGGTTGATGACCACTATCCACGCCTACACGGGGGACCAGCAGCTGGTGGACGGCCCGCACAGCGACCTCCGCCGGGCGCGCGGGGCTGCGATCAACATCACACCCACCAGCACCGGTGCGGCGCGGGCGACCTCGCTGGTGCTCGAGGCGATGAAGGGCCGCCTCGACGGCACCTCGCTGCGCGTGCCGGTTCCCACCGGCTCCATCACGGACTTCGTCGCGAACCTGAAGAAGCCGGCCTCGGTGGAGGAAATCAACGCGGCGTTCAAGGCGGCGGCCGCCGGGCCCCTGAAGGGTGTGCTCGAGTACACGGATGCACCCATCGTGTCGAGTGACATCGTGACGAACCCGCACAGCTGCGTCTTCGACAGCGAATTGACAATGAGCATGGGTTCCCTCGTCAAGGTGCTCGGTTGGTACGACAACGAGTGGGGCTACTCGAACCGTCTGGTCGACCTGGTTCTCCACGTCGGCAAGAAGTGACATGACGCGCATCCCCGTTCTCGAGGATCTCGGGGACGTCGCCGGCAAGCGGGTCCTCGTGCGGACCGATTTCAACGTTCCCATGGACGGGCCGGACGATGCCCGCCGGATCACGGACGACTTCCGGATCAGGGCGGCTCTGCCCACCATCAACTGGCTCACTGAGAGGGGTGCCCATGTCGTCTGCGCCAGCCACCTCGGGCGCCCGAAGGGGGCCCCGGAGCAGAAGTACTCGATGGAACCGGTGCGGCGTCGCCTTGCCGAACTCGCCCCAGGCGTGGAACTCCTGGAGAACCTGCGCTTCTCGGCCGGTGAGGAGAAGAACGACCCGGCGTTCGTGTCGATGCTCGTGAAGGGGATTGACCTCTACGTCAACGATGCATTCGGCGCAGCGCACCGGGCTCACGCATCGATCGTGGGTCCGCCGCACTCGCTGCCGTCTGCCGCTGGCAGGCTGCTCCAGCGGGAGGTGGAGGTGCTGGGCGGCCTGAGGGACAAGCCGAAACGTCCTTTCGTGGCAGTCCTCGGCGGGGCAAAAGTGAGCGACAAGATCGGCGTGATCGAGTCCCTCCTCCAGGTGGTCGATTCCCTTGTGATCGGCGGCGGGATGTGCTTCACCTT
>JAULXU010000001.1:0-9233 GCA_032118285.1 Ilumatobacteraceae bacterium | reverse complement strand
GAGCGAGGGCATTTGTAGTGCGCCAGGCTGGCCCGGCAGAAGTCCAGCAGTTCCTGCGCCAGCGCTGCGTCCGGCGCCACGTCCGGCAGCGGCTGCACCACCGCCTTCACCTCCTCGCCGAACTCGTCGTGGGGAACCCCGAACACTGCGACATCGACCACCGCGGGATGGTGGACAAGCACGTTCTCCGCCTCCTGGGGATAGATGTTGACACCACCGGAGATGATCATGAAGGCCTTGCGGTCGGTGAGATAGAGGAAACCATCACCGTCGAGGTGACCGACATCACCGAGCGTCGACCATCCGCGGCCCAGGGGATCGCGGGACGATCGAGTCTTCTCGGGATCGTTGTGGTACTCGAACGAGTTCCCGCCCTCGAAGAAAACGGTGCCGGAGTCGCCACGGGGAACCTCGCTGCCCTCCTCGTCCAGGATGTGGACGGTTCCCTGAATCGCCTGCCCCACGGTCCCCGGATGGGCGAGCCACTGTTCAGAGTTGCAGTAGACGAACCCGTTCCCCTCGGTTCCGGCGTAGTACTCGTGGATGATCGGTCCCCACCACTCGATCATCGCTCTCTTGGTCGGCACGGGGCACGGCGCTGCCGCGTGGATGACCGTCTCGAGGGAGGACACGTCGTATCGCAGCCGCACGTCGCCGTCGAGTTTGAGCATGCGAATGAACATCGTCGGCACCACTTGAGAATGGGTTGCCCGGTGCGCCTCGACGCAGCGCAAGTAGTCCTCGGCATCGAAGTGGTCCATGACCACCGTCGTGCCCCCGACGGCGTGAACGGAGAGATTGAAACGCAGCGGCGCGGCGTGGTACAGCGGCGCGGGGGAGAGGTACACCATGTCCGGACGGAAACCGAACAGATGCTGCGACAACAACGCACCGATTCCGACTGCCGTTCCCAGTGGCGTGCCCGGGAACGGCTTGGAGACCCCCTTGGGCATGCCGGTCGTGCCGCTGGAATACAGCATGTCGGTGCCATCCACCATGTCGGGCAGGGGCTCGACGGAAGACGAGGCCATGGCGGCCTCCAGTGACTCGTGGCCCTCGATCGTTCCGTCCAGCATGTACCGAACCTCGACACCGGGTGTGTCCGCCACGATCTCCCGGGCCTGCTGCGTCATGTGCGCAGAGGTGATGAACACCCGTGCAGAGCAGTCCTCGAGAATGTAGGCCAGCTCCGCGCGGGTAAGACGACTCGAACATGCCGTGTACACGGTTCCCGCGTAATGACAGCCCCACACGACCTCCAAATAGCGGGGATGGTTCTCCATGCAGAGCGCCACGTGGTCACCGGGCCTGATACCGGCGTCGTGCAGCACGCGGCTGATGCGCACGGCCGCCTCGTGAAGCTGCCGGTAGGTGGTCACCTCGCCGGTACGGGCCTGAATCACTGCGGGGGAATCGGGACGGGTCTGCGCGTGGATACCGGGATGCACGCTTCGAACCCTAGTGAACGAGCCGGACGCGGGAACCCTGTTGGTATTGCCCCCGCCGGCGGGTCGGACATAGTCTCGAGCCGACACGGGAGGTCCACAATGTCCATCGCCGAAAAGACCATGACCGAGGCGGAGATCGTCGCACTTGCCGACCGGCTGCTCGCCGATCATCCTCCCGCCACAACCCCCGTGGTCGAGTTCCTCGGGGCGCAGTTCGACCTGGGACTGGCCTGGGTGCACTTCCCCGTGGGTCACGGCGGCCTGGGTGTGTCCCCGAAATTCCAGAAGACCGTCAACGAGAGGATCTTCGCCGCCGGTGCCCCCAACGCACTCGGTCGCAACCCCATCGGACACGGAATGTGCGGTCCGACGGTGGTCGAGTGGGGAAGCCAGGAGCAGAAGAGCCGCTACCTCCGGCCCTTGTTCACCGGAGAGGAGGTCTGGTGCCAGCTGTTCAGCGAGCCCGGTTCGGGCTCGGACTTCGCCGGCCTGTCCTCGAAGGGCGTGCGCGACGGCGACGAATGGATCGTCAACGGTCAGAAGGTGTGGACGACCCTGGCGCACGTCTCGCGGTTCGGTCTGCTCGTCGTGCGCACCGATCCCGAGACTGTGAAGCACGCCGGTCTCACGGCTTTCGTCGTGGACATGCAGGCGCCCGGTGTCGAAGTGCGACCGCTTCGTCAGATGACGGGAGAGGCCGAGTTCAACGAGGTTTATTTCACCGATGCTCGCATCCCCCATGCCGAGATGCTCGGGAGCCCCGGGGACGGCTGGCGCGTGAGCCTGACGACTCTGATGAACGAGCGCGTCTCCATTGGCGGCGTCATGCCCGCTCGAGGTTCCGGTGCCATCGCCCATGCCCTAGAGGCCTGGTCGCACCTCGATCCAACGGCCCGGTCGTCGAGCACACTCGACGAACTGATGAAGTTGTGGAGTCGTGCCGAGGTGCTCAGACTGACGAACATCCGGGCCAACGCCATGCGCCGCATGGGAACTCCCGGACCCGAGGGCTCCATCGGCAAGATGGCGGGCGCCAACCTGAATCAGGACATCTACGATTTCACGATGGCCCTCATGGGGGCAGACGCACTCCTCTACGGGTCCTACGCGATGGACCGACCCGGAAGAGCGATGGGGTTCGACACACTGCAGAAGGCGTTTCTCCGCTCGAGAGCGAACACAATCGAGGGCGGAACCACCGAGGTGATGAAGAACATCCTCGGCGAACGGGTGCTCGGACTTCCCGGTGACGTCCGTGTCGATCGCGAGGTGCCCTGGAACCAGGTGCCCCGCAACTGATTCGCGTCGCGTGTCACGCGGCGCCGACGAGCACGACACCGAGCAGCATCGCGCCCACGGAGCCGAGCAGTCCCACCGCGCCGCCGATGGCGAGCGCCCACCGCGTGGTTCCAAGTTGGTGCACGAGCACGGCCGCCAAAGCCGCGCCCACGAGGACCATTTTCGCCAGCAAGGTCGCGAGATAGTCGGAGTCCCGCGTCGTGGCGTCGATGGCGGCCAGACCCCAGAGACCGGTGATGACAACGACCGCCATCGCTGTCCAGGCCACCCGGGCAAAAGCCGTTGCGATCGACGCCAGGGCCTCGCGGTGTTCCCGGCGCAGTTTCGGGGCGATACCCGCCAACACGATCTGACCACCGACCCAGACCGAGGCGGCGAGCAGATGGAGAAACGTCCGGACAGCGTCCGTGTCCACCCGTATCACTGGCTCGCCAGCGACTCGAGCACCACGCTTGCAGCGACGTGCCGATCGTGGGCCGATGGGGCGGAGACGAGCGAGGCACCGGCGAGGACGGTCACGGCGGACTCGATCGCTGACTGCAGGTCGCGGATGTTTCGCGGAGGAGGAAAGTACTCATCCTCGTCGGTCACGTGGATCTCCTCGACGCCGTGGGCCGGAGCCAGAAGAGCGATGACCTCCGCGATCAGTTCTTCAGGGGCGCTGGCTCCCGCGGTCACGCCCACGGTTCCGCCGAGGTCTCGCGGGAGGTCGGCTGCCGTGTCGACGAGATGGACCCGGGGACAACCGGCCTCGGACGCGAGACGTTCGAGGGCGCGGGTGTTCGAGCTGTTCTGGGAGCCGATGACCACCATGGCATCCACACGGGGCACCATCGCAAGGACGGCGCTCTGCCTGTTCGTCGTGGCGAAGCACAGGTCGCTGCGTCCCGGTGTCCAGACGTCGGGAAATCGCTCACGGACGCGCACCGCGACCCCCTCCCATTCCCGGTGACTGAGGGTGGTCTGGGCCAGCATCGCCACCGGCTCATCGAAATCCGGAAGGGCGTCGACCTCGTCGACTGACTCGACCCGCGATATCGCATGGGGAGCGACGGCCATCGTTCCCACGATGCGATAACCCTTGCCGGCCCGGACCTTCACCTCGTGATGCACCTTGGTGACGAGTGGACACACCGCATCAACCACGACGCTCCCACGGGCTCGAGCGGCAGCGACAACCTCGGGAGCAGAACCGTGGGCAGAGAGCATGATGGGGGAACCCGGGGGCACCTCCTCTATCGAGTCCACGAACACCACGCCCCGGTCCCGAAAGCGGTCCACGACGATGCGATTGTGGACGATCTCGTGGTAGCAGTACACGGGTCCATCGGAGGAGCGGACGAGCCAAGCCAGTGCCTTGATGGCCATCTCGACACCGGCACAGAAGCCACGCGGCGACGCGAGGAGCACGCGATCGACGGTCATGCGTGTCCCATGATACCCGCGCGGATGCGCGGGTATCCTCACAAGATGTCGGTCATTGGTTCCCCGCTGCCGACCGTCGTGTGTGAAATCGTCGATGTTTCGCCGGGATCCCTGGCGGATGGTGCGGGCCTCAACCCGGGCGATGGGGTTGTGAGTGTCAATGGCGTGGTCCCTCGCGATGTCCTCGAGTGGCGCAGGGCCGTGTCGGACCCCGAGGTCCGATTGGTCCTGGTACGGGGCAGTTCGGTCATCGAGCGGACCATCGTCTCCGAACCCGGAACTTCGGTGGGGATGACGGTCTCGAGCGCGGTGTTCGATCGCGTGCAGACATGCGACAACCATTGCGAATTCTGCTTCATTTATCAGCTGCCCAAGGGCATGCGCCGGAGTCTGTACATCAAGGACGACGACTACCGTCTGAGTTTTCTCTTCGGTAACTTCACGACACTGACTCGTTTCACGGAGGCGGACCTCGAGCGGGTGGATGAGGAGAGACTCTCACCGCTCCATGTGAGCGTCCACGCAGCCGATCCGTGGACGCGGTCGGCCATGCTCCGCAACGAGCGCGGCGGCACCAGTCTCAGGTGGCTCGGGGCGCTGTCGGACCTCGGCATCGAGACGAAACTTCAGATCGTGCTCTGCCCGGGGGTCAACGACGGCGGGGTGCTGGAGCACACGCTGGCCTCCCTCGCGGAGCGTCATCCCGAGACCCGCTCGATTGCAATCGTGCCGCTCGGATTGTCCCGGCACAACACGGAGCCGCGGATGCGCGTGCACACCGTCGAGGAATCGCGGCGCGTGCTGGAACAGGTCGAGCGGTGGCAGGGAAGGTGGCTGTCGCTCACGGGACGACGGGTCGTGCACGCATCAGACGAGTTCTACGTGCACTGTGGGGAAGAGGTGCCCTCTGCGAGCGAATACGAGGACTTCGCAATGCTGGAGGACGGGGTCGGCCTGGTTCGCACTTTCCTCGACGGCTTTGCAGCCGGTCTCGGCCCGGTGCGTCCGCGGGACACGGGCTTCTTCGGATCTGTCGACGGCGCCAATCCCAGTGATTATGTGTCGACACCCAATCCCGCCGCGGACACGGGACTCCGGGCGGTCGCGGCCGTCCCTGTGTCTATCTCTCGTGAGCCGAGGAGACGCCGGAAGCATGCCGTAGTTCTCACCGGTGTATATGGCGCACGCGTCATCGGCCCAGCGGTAGCGACGGCGTTCCCGGAGCACGGTGGTCGCATCGAGGTGCGAGCCATCGTCAACCGTCACTTCGGTGGCAACACCGCGGTGGCGGGTTTGTTGACCCACGCGGACGTCCTCGCCGCGGTGGATCCATCGGAGGATGCCGTGCACCTGATTCCCGACACATGCCTCAACAACGGTCGTTTTCTGGACGGTGCCACCATCGCCGAACTGCGTCGGGTCGTGGAGGTCGAGGTGCTCCCAGCTGATGGCGCCGTATTGCGTCATCGCCTCCAGCGACACCTCGACGGGGGAGAATAGGGACGTGGAAGACGACGAGCGCATTGTCGGGGACGCGGACGACGACGGCATTCCGACCGTCGTCATTGTCGGGCGACCCAACGTCGGCAAGAGCACCTGGTTCAACCGCGTCGTCGGCGAGCGGGTGGCGATCGTTGAGGATCGCCCGGGAGTGACACGGGACCGCCACCGGCATCTCGCTTCGTGGCTCGGCAGGGAGTTCTGGCTGGTGGACACCGGAGGCTGGATGCCCGGCGGAAGTGCCCTCGACGAGAAGGTCTCCCGCCAGGTAGAGGAGGCCGTTCGAGTCGCCGACATCGTGCTGTTCATGGTCGATGTCTCCGTCGGCCCCACCGACGACGACGAGCGCATCGCGGAATGGCTGCGTCGCGCCGCCTCCCCTGTCCTTCTTCTCGCCAACAAGGTCGACAATGAGCGTCGGGAACAGGAGATGTGGGACTTCATGTCCCTCGGGGTAGGAGACCCCCATCCCGTGTCTGCGCTGCACGGGCGTCGATCGGGTGACTTTCTCGACGTGGTCGTCGCACTCCTGCCCGAACCGGTGAGGCCGGACCCGCCCGAGGAGAGGGCGGGGGAGCCGGGGGTGCCGCGCGTGGCCCTGGTGGGACGGCCGAACGTCGGAAAGAGCACCCTCTTCAATCGTCTCGTGGGGGAGGAGCGCTCCGTCGTACACGACATGCCGGGCACCACCCGTGACGCCATCGACACCCTCGTTGAGACGGAGGACGGTCCGCTGATCTTCGTGGACACCGCCGGCATGAGGCGTCGAAGCCGCATCGACGACTCGGCGGAGTATTACTCCCTCGTGCGGGCGTTGCGCGCCATCGACGAGGCGGACGTGGCCATGCTCGTCATCGACGCCACGGTCGGTGTCACGAGCCAGGACCAACGCCTCGCGGAAAGAGTCGACGCTTCGGGGTGTCCGATTCTCGTGGTTCTCAACAAGTGGGAGACCCTCGACTCGGAGGCACGCCGCGAGGTGGAGTCCCAGATGGCGCGCCTTCTGTACTTCATCAACGACGCCCCCGTCCTGAAGATCTCCGCCCTCACCGGCAAGGGCGTCCACAAGCTTCGTCCTGTTCTTCAGGATGCCATCGAGCAGTATCGACGCAAGGTTCCCACTCGCGACGTGAACAGGGTGATCGCCGAGGCCCAGCAGCAGCAGCCGGCGGCCGGTGGTGCGAGGGTTCTGTTCGCCGTCCAGGGCGCCTCGGATCCGCCCACCTTCACGCTCTTCGTCAACAGGGAACTTCCCGCCCCGTACCTGAGATATCTGGAGCGTCGCATCCGGGAGGCCTTCGACTTCGGTTCCATCCCGCTCAAGCTGCGGGTTCGGCGCAAGGGGGACTGAGGTGCCCTGGTGCGAGCCGTGTTCACGCTATTTCACCCCGTCGGCGATGGCCCTGGACGGGTCGTGCCCGAAGTGCGGGCGGTCCGTCGACACCTATAGCGTGTCGGGCCGACCACTCCGGGGATCGGACCTGCGGCGCCTCGCCGCGGGTGAAGAGGGTGAACCGGACCGGGCGCCCTGGCACTTCACACTGCTCGTCCTGCTTCTCATCGCATATCTGGGATGGCGCGTGGTCGACATCTTCCTGTGAGAGCGGGGCGATGGCCATCGACACCGTTAGCATGGTCGGACATTCGGGCTGTGGCGCAGCTTGGTTAGCGCGCTTGTCTGGGGGACAAGAGGTCGTGGGTTCAAATCCCGCCAGCCCGACCACGTATGTGCGGTCGATTCGTGGGCACCTTCGACGGTGCTCGTTTGCTGTCCGAGCTCGGAGGCATGTTGCCTCTCGCCGGAGTCGAGGACCTCGCTTATCGCTCGTTCAATGTCGCGCCCACCACGCAGGTTCCGGTGATCGTGGCCTCCGACGGATCGGCCAGGATCGACATGATGCAGTGGGGACTCGTCCCGGCATGGGCCCCGGACTCCTCACGTTCCGCCTCCATGATCAACGCCCGTATCGAGACGGCGATGGAGAAGCCGTCCTTCCGCGGACTGATTTCGGCCCATCGCTGTCTTGTGCCCATGAACGGCTTCTACGAGTGGGACAGGAGCACATCCCGCGCCCCGTTGCCCCACTACGTGTTCCGCACTGACGGGAGGCTCCTGCTGGTGGCCGGTCTCTGGACCCGGTCACCGGCACTCGATGGGGGGTTCTCTGTGGCGATGCTCACCGAGGACAGCCGGGGTGATCTGGCACGGATCCACCATCGCGCCCCGGTGGTTCCCGATGACGCAGTCGCCGTGCGGTGGCTCACCGGAGGTTCAGGTCCTCTCGCCACACTCGCCGCCGGAGCCCGAGTACCGCTGGGAATGCACCGGGTGAGCACGAGGGTCAACTCGGTGCGCAACAACGAAGAGTCGCTACCCGAGAAATACGACGATGGCGAGGCCGACCGGGATCATCCGACCCTGTTCTAGGACCCCGACGACAGCGCGGCTGCAACGGCAGCAGCGTGACGATCGAGTTCGGCCCTGTCCACCGAACCCGCAGCGCGAGAGAAATCGATGTCGGCCATCGATCTTGTGGGCACGAGGTGCACGTGGCAGTGCGGAACCTCGTATCCCGCGACCACCAGTCCGATGCGGTCGCAGGGAAAGACCTCTGTGAGCGCTCGGGAGATGCGGTGGCAGAGCCGGAACAGATGTGCCGACACGTCGGGCGCCAGGTCGATCCAGTGGTCCACTTCCTCCCGGGGTACGACGAGCAAATGGCCCGGAGCGATGGGGTTGATCGTCATGAAGGAGACACACAGGTCGTCGCGGTGTACGAACGAGGCCGGAATCTCTCCGGCGATGATGCGGGAGAAGACGGAGGTCATCCCTTGTACCCACCTGAGACGCTGTAGATGCCGCCGGTGCAGTAGGAGGACTCGGGACCGCAGAGGAATCGAACCATCGCAGCCACGTCGGCGGCGGTGCCCATGTGTCCCTTCCCAATGCGCATCGTGATTCCGGCGCGGAGCATCTCGCCGAAGGGAGCCAGGAGCGGAGTGTCGATGTAACCGGGACAGACCGCATTGACGTTGATGCCCAGGGGGGCCACCTCGTCCGCCACCGACTTGGTGAAGGCAATGATGGCCGCCTTCGCCGCGGAGTAGTGGGGAGCTCCGGCGGCCGGATCGAGTCCGAGGACCGAAGACATGTTGACGATGCGTCCCGTGCGAGCCGGCTGCATGTGCCGCAGTGCCGCCCTGGTCCCGTGGAAAACGCCGTAGAGATGCACCCTCATCATTCGATCCCACTCCTCGTCCCCGAGATCCAACACGTGGTCCAAGGGGACCATGTCGGCGAGTCGTCCCTCCATCCGGCAGACCTGGTTGTGGAGCATCCTGTCGGCCTTGGCTCCCGGGTCGGGCGGTGCGATGCCCGCGTTGTTCACCATGATGTCGAGACGACCGTGTTCGGCCGCGACGGCATCGACCGCCCTGGTGGTGGCGGATGAATCGGCGACATCGAGGCGCATCGCCGTACCGCCGACCGCCGCGGCAACATCGCGTGCGCGGTCGCCGTCGATGTCCGCCACGACGACGTGCACACCGTCGGAGCCGAGC